>JBMSHD010000075.1:0-11321 GCA_049416425.1 Francisellaceae bacterium
TCCCTCCCCTTGGGATCAAGGGGAGGTTAGGTGGGGTTAGATAAACTATCGTTTTAAACTAATAATGCGTAAAGAGCTATTCATGAATATGATTGTTATTCATTCTTTTACAGAATGAATTTTACACAAGCTGGTGATGAAGAAAAGGCCGTAACGCGATTTATAAAGGAATTAAAATATTGCTGACTGGTGATCTAACAAAAATATTAGATTCGGTTTTTATTAAAGTCAGTTTAGATCTCTTTGACACAAAGTATCAAAAGCTTAAGCATTAATCGATGAATCAATATAACGCCGAATTTCGCTGATGCCATTTTCCTCATCGACAAAAATAAGATGCGGATTATGTGCCATGCATTCCTCCTTGTCATACTCTGCATAAGAGGCGATAATAACCACATCCCCTTTAGCCACATGACGAGCCGCGGCACCATTTAAACAAATCTCACCCGCCTGCCCCAAAATAACATAGGTTGCAAAACGAGCGCCATTGTTGCAGTTATAGATCTCGACTTTTTCAAACGGCAGAAGATCTGCGGCTTTACACAATTCCTTATCGACACTGATCGAGCCGTAATAATTTAAATCGGCCTCGGTGACAGTCGCCCTATGAATCTTAGATTTCAACAGTGTTCGTTTCATTTTTACCTGCCTCCTTTTTTATCAATGCCGCATCAAGTGCCATATTATCGATTAGCCTCACCCCCTCTATCCACACTGCCACAAAGCGTCTGTCCTCATAGTCGCTGAGATAGTCGATTTCAACTTCAAGCTTCCTAATCTCCCGTCTTATTTCCGCTAGTGATTTATTCTGTTTAAAGCATGCGGCAAATTGCCTGGCCTGTTTCAAACCCGCTTCAGACAGGCGCAAATTACGAGAGCTCAATGCCAGCCCTTCCTCATCTCTGATGATCTCAACCCCGATAATATCCGTAGACAGAAAAAAGGCTTCGGCCATGCCTTTTATCAGCTTAAACTGTTGATAATCCTTAAGACCAAAATAGGCACGATCAGCTTGAGCCAATTGCAAAAGCTTCATCACCACCGTCAACACGCCATCAAAATGCCCAGGACGTGAGCCGCCACACAGCTGTTTACTGAATTGAGTCTCACTCAATTTATAACGATAATCATCGGGATAGATAGCCCTATAATCCGGCGAGAACAAAAAATCAACGCCTTCGGCTTTTAACAGCCTCATATCCTCTTCAAAAGTATGCGGATAACTATCGAGATCCTCCCTGGCGTTAAACTGAGTTGGATTGACAAACAGCGTCACCAGAGTCAGATCGTTATCCGCCTGGCTTTGTTTGACCAGCTCCAGATGCCCTCTATGAAGCGCACCCATGGTCATAACCACCCCTAATGACTTACCCTGTTGAAGATTGGTTCGTTTACGCCGCCATTGCTTAATATCACGAAATACCAGCATTGATCTTCTCCCTGCTTGATTTTACATCATAACTCTCATCGTCATTGGGATAGCTATGTTCTAAAACCGAATGATGATAGCGATTAAAGGCCTCAACAAAAGCCTTACTGCCAGCAAAAAAATGCCGCACAAATTTAGGCTTTAGATCTTTATTCATCCCTAGCATATCCTGCAGCACCAAAACCTGCCCATCGACATAGGATCCAGCACCAATGCCAATCACTGGAATCTCGATAACGGCAGTGATCTCAGCCGCCAGATCCTGCGGCACACATTCAAGCACCACGGCAAAACAGCCGGATTTTTGCAGATCAATCGCCTGCTGTTTGAGTCTGGCCGCCGCATCGCTGTTCTGCCCTTGTACTTTATAACCCATGCTGTGAACTGACTGCGGTGTCAAACCAATGTGTCCCATCACCGGCACCCCAGATTCAACGATATGTGAGATAACCGACTCATGACCGGTGAAACCTTCGATTTTAACCGCATTGGCACCGGCTTTAATCAACCGGTCGACAGCCTCGAGCGCGTGGACAATCCCCTTTCGATGCGACAGAAATGGCATATCGGCAACGATAAATTTATCCTGGGCACCGAAAGAGACGGCTTTGACCATCATTTCCATCATTTCAACCGTTGCATGCGTGGTATCCGGATAGCCCAAAAGCGTCATCACACCGCTATCACCGACTAAAATAAGATCGATATCTGAGGCATTGATAAGAGCTGCAAAACTATAGTCATAACAGGTCAACATCGATATTTTACGCCGCTCATCTTTATATTGCCTCAAATCAGCAAGGGTTATTTTTTTGGATTTTTTCTGTTGCATACTCATGATGACTCCGATGGATTGAAAATGATTGAGTGAGTTTTGATAAATGCGCGATACACCTCTTTGTACTCATCGCCGGATAACGACTCTAAATTACGGTCAATGGTCTTTTTATCGTTTCGAGTCAGCGGTCCTGTCAACGCGTTTTGATAATCTTTGGCAATATTTTCTGCCGTTTGATAGAGTATGGGGCGCAACGCCTCCAATGGTATATTGAAACGATGCTGCATTTCATTGAAATACTTCTGCCACAGCAAGGTGGTAAAATTATTAGCCATCACACATAAGGCATGATAATAAGGTTTGTCTTCGCTGGCAATGGCGATAAATGGATTTGAAAGCAGTGGGAAGATATTATGAAATGAATAAGATGGCAAGCCAGACGACCACGACCAACAATACAATAGCGTGGCAGGCCTGTGCCGGTTTTATCTTCAGATACCTGTCTCATAGATCAAGTTCCTAATGGTTATTTGAGACGGTTCTTCTGCGCTTTAGCAAGAATCGCCATGTTTTAAAAGGCTTGGCACTCATTGTCAAGTAAACCGGTTATCACCTGGCCTCTTTGAGCTCAAGCACTGATTTTATCTGTTATAAAATAATAAATCGCCAATAGATTGGCAACCTGGATGCCAGCAAAACAACACAGTGACTCTCAATAATAAAATTAAAGCCATGTACCAGCAACATCCAGCGCAAAATAACTCAAGATAAGCTTGGCACCGGCGCGCTTAATGCCCGTCAGTGATTCAAGCACCACAGCCTTCTCATCAATCCAGCCATTTTGAGCCGCCGCCTTAATCATGGCATATTCCCCGCTGACCTGATAGGCGGCAACTGGCAGATAAATCCGGCTGCTGACATCCTGAATAATATCAAGATAGGCTAAGGCCGGCTTGACCATGATAAAGTCGGCGCCTTCCTCGATATCCATCAGCGCCTCTTTAATGGCTTCTTTCTTATTTTGCCAGTCCATCTGATAGCTTTTTCGATCACCGGTCGGATGAGAATCACAGGCCTCTCTAAACGGTCCATAAAAACCGGAGGCATATTTAACGGCATAAGACATAATCATCACCTCAGACAAGCCACTGCTATCCAGTGCTTGGCGCATCGCGCCGATCATGCCATCCATCATGCCGCTGGGAGCCACAATATCGGCGCCAGCTTTGGCATGAGAGACCGCTGTTTTCTGTAAAATTGGCAATGTCATATCATTATCGATATGATCATCATGCACCATTCCGCAATGACCATCTGGTGTGAAGCTGCACAGGCAGACATCCGTCGCCACAATGAGATTCGGCGCCAGTTTCTTGATTTTTTTAACCGCACGCTGAGTAATACCCTCATCATCATAGTTATCAGAGGCTAACGGATCTTTATATGCCGGAATACCAAATACCATCACCGACATGACACCAGAAGTCAAAACTTGATTGATAATCTCATCCAAACGATCGACAGACCAGTGGTATTGCCCCGGCATGGCGTTAATTTCCTGTTTAACATCAATACCATCGACCACAAACAGCGGATACATTAAGTCACTGGCATTCAGTTTATATTCGGCAACCAGGTCACGAATCGCGCCAGTGCTTCTCAATCTTCTAGGGCGACAAACTGGAAAGCTCATTTTTTCTTCTTCTGTGGATTTAGACGATATAATACCGAAATATTACCGATGATCTGCACCAGTTCACAAGCCGATTTCTGGCAAATTTCATCGGTGATCGTTCGACGTACATCGCGCTCAGCACCGGCGATTTTAACCTTGATCAGCTCATGTGCCAGCAAAGCGGCATCAATCTCGGCGATTACAGCCTCACTCAAGCCTTTATCACCGATGAGAACCACAGGTTTTAACTTGTGTGCCTGGGCCTTGAATGCCTGTTTCTGTTTCGTTGTCAATGTCATTTTTTTACCTTTTTATTTTAAACTGTTTTTTAGCGCTTTTAACCACTGTAATTCAACTCAAACAACAAAAATTCCAACATCAATTGCCGGTTGATATTACTGTTGTTATGCACTTGGGCAATGGCACATAGAATCTTCTGATAGCACTGATAAATATCTTCGGCACTGCATTTATTAGCAATATGCTGAATCATACGCCATTCATTGAAATTGGCAAGCTTATTCTGATTCACACCCAATTTAACATAATAACAATCAACCATAAGGCTTGCCAGCCAATACAGAATATCGCTGTACCGACCGCTATGCTGTCTGGCAAAATCAATCACGTTTGCCTTTTGCAGTAAGACCTGAAACAATGCGCGTCGAATCTGCCAAAAATGCTTATCGTTTTTAACTCGCTCAATAATGGCAAGATCATTTCTTGATATCATCAATGCCTTGTCAATATCATCATCCTGCATCGCAAACTTACGCTTAAGATGCCTGCGTATCTCTTTGTCGGCAATATTGACCTTAAGAGATTGAACTCGGCTTTTCAACGTCGGCTTAAGCCCATGCATCTGCCGGCAGATCAGCAGAAAATAACTATTCTCCGGCGGCTCTTCCAAGGTCTTGAGCAAAGCATTGACCGCCGATTCATTCAAACGATCCACAGGATCGATGATAACAAGCTTATTACCGCCGGCAAAGGACTTAAGGTAAATGGGTTCAAGAACGGACTTTACATCGTCGAGCCTGATTTGTCCTTCAGGCTGAATCAGCACATTGATATCAGGATGCACAAGATCATCAAGCTTTGATAAGATAATGACCTCGGCCAGCTGTTTTAGGAGTATAGAGATATCCAGGCTTGAACCAAGATCAAGCAGGATAGCATGATGCAAGCGTCCGGAGCCTGCGGCTAGAGAAACCTTATGAACAATCGACTCTTGCCAGTCTTGCACAAGCCTATCTCCGTTTTGACAACAAGGACAAAGCCGTATGATAAAGGCCTAGAAGTGGACGCTTTTTCATCTTCCAGGTCACCTGAAAGATATCATAGTCACCGGCATTATACTTATTGGTAAGATATTCATCTGATGTCATCAGATGATCGACCAGGTTTAAAGATAGCGCCGTTTTACCAAACCAGAACTCACCGGTTGATACCTCTTCAATGTTTAGCGAAGGACGATAGGTCTCGATATGTTTTTTAAATAATCCATGGATCTCTTCCAGTTCCTGTTGAAACTTATGACGACCTTCATCGGTATTCTCACCAAACATCGTCAGTGTGCGCTTATATTTTCCGGCCGTATGAAGCTCCATATCAACCCCTTTATTGCTCAACAGACGATGAAAGTTTGGCAATTGAGCCACTACGCCGATGGAACCAACAATGGCAAAGGGTGAGGCGATGATTTGATCGGCAACCGATGCCATCATATAACCACCGCTGGCTGCCACCTGATCAACGGCTGCAACAAGGTGAATCTGGCTGTCTCTGAATCTTGCCAGTTGCGCCGCCGCCAGCCCATAACCATTAACGACGCCACCGGGACTGTCAAGTTTGATCACCACCTCATCGCCGGTATCTGCCACACTCAAGATGGCATTGACCTCTTCGCTCAAGGCCTCTACCTGAGTGGCTCGAATATCACCATCAAAATCAATGACAAAAATCCGTTTATGCTCTTTTTTGTGCCTGTTGGCGGCTTTCTTGACCTTATTTTCCGCCTTCATGGCTTTTTTATATTCTGCCTTAGGCAGAATATTAGACAACATCTGGTCTTTGCGCTTTTCATACTCCTTATTCAGCGCTTTGATAACCAGACTGCCATGACGCGGCAGGCGCCCCTTAGCCAGTACAGCAACGATCAGAGCGAATCCCACGACAATAGCGGCGATAATCGTGATTGCCTCAAGCAAAAAGAAAACATAATCGATTGCCGCATTAGTCCACATGATAAACTACCTCTTCTTGTAGATTTTTTTTGTTGGTTTTGGTAGGGTTCGCTGAAAAGACTCACGCTCAAAGATGCGCTTGGCATAATTAGAAATCTCACCAAGCTTTTCATCCAGCTCAACGCCAACGCTTGGCATACGGTATAAAAGTGCTGCCAGTGAACAATCAGCCAGCGTCATCGAGTCAGACATAAAAAAAGCATTCTCGGCAAAAATCGGTTCAATCGCCTTAAAACTATCAATCAATGCTTGTTTGGCTTCCTCGACTTTTTTCTTGTCTTTACCAGTTCTGATAAAAAAGAGAATCGAATACCATTCACGCTCAATTCGAGTCATAGCCAGACGCGTACGCGCACGCTCAACCGGATAATTGGGCAGAAGTGGTGGAGCAGGATATCGCTCATCGATATACAATAACACCACCTCAGGATCATAAATGATCTCTTCGCGCTCTTTTAATACCGGCAATCGTCCGTTTGGGCTTAAACTGTATATAAGCTCTCTATCCTCTGTTTCTGACAGCTCAACCAGTTTATAAGACATGTGCTTTTCCTCCAGTGCAATGCGTGCACGATGAGAATAAGGACAGTCATGTTTAACATAAAGTGTGATATACATCTTATTGCTTACTTTTTAAAATCCTTCGCTCATCTTAAACAGTTTACATTTTAGGGTCAATATAACGCGCAAAAGTTCTCTTCTAAAATCTCTCCATCATCTTGATGAGCTCTTCCATGCGATTGGCTCTTGAACCTTTGATCAAAATGGTTCCACCGTTATCGGTATCACCCATAATATCACCCAATTTCATCGCCATTTCTTCCTTGCTGGCAAAATATTGTGCCTTACCACCGCTCTCTTTTACGGTCAAGCTAAGCAGATTCTTATCACCATAGAGAAAGACTTTATCGATACGACTCTCTGCAATCCAGCGCCCCATCTGACGGTGATACTGTTTTGCCTTATCACCCAGCTCACCCATATTGCTCATAATGAACAGCTTCATGCCCTCTGATTGAGAAAGCGTCTCAATGGCCGCCTTTACGGATGGCACACTGGCATTATAACTGTCATCGATCAGACTAAAACGTGCATTAAGCCGACTTTTAACCATGCGTCCCTGATAGGAATGAAACGACCTTAATGTCGATAATGCCATCTTAAGATCAACATCAAAAGACATAGCCAAGGCACAGGCAATTAAGGCATCTTGAACCTGATGGCGACCTGTCAGCGGCAGAAAACCGGCCGCTTTATCGCCGTGATATCCAAAGGTAACCGCCATGCCTTCATCGACAAAATCCAAGCGCTCAAGATACAGATCTGCTTTGGGGTCTTTTCTCATGCTCAGTGATATTTTTTTACAATTCAATGACGTCGAAAACAAAACGATTCGCTCATCGTCGAGGTTAATAACCGCCACTCCATCTAGCGGCAAAGACCTCAGCAACTCCCCTTTTTCGGCCATCACACCATCCAAAGACTTAAGCTTCTCCAGATGCGATGCCGATACATTGGTGATCGTGGCGATCTGTGGTTTGATTAAATCGGCGAGAACGGCTATCTCGCCCGGCGAGTTGGTGCCGGCTTCTAACACGACCACATCGGCCTCTTTCGGGGTATCAAACAGCACCATCGGAATGCCAAGATCGTTATTGAAATTCCCCTGTGAATAATGAACGTTATAATGTGATTTTAAAATACACACCAGCATTTCCTTTACCGTCGTCTTGCCACAGCTGCCGGTGATGGCAATCATCGGCATTTTCAATGATTGCCGATGAATCTTAGCCAATTGAAGCAATGCCGATTTGGTGTCAGAAACCACAATTTGCGGCACATTCAAATCCTTGATTTTTCTGTCGACCATCACCGCCACAGCACCTTTCTCAATGGCGCTGTTAATAAATTCATGCCCATCTCGAATCGCTTTGATGGCGACAAAAAGCTGACCTTCTTTGATCAATCTTGAGTTGATATTGATTCCGGTGATGGCAACATCTTGTCCCAGATAATCGGCATCGATCTGTAAGACCAGAGATTTAAGGGAATCAACGACAATATTTTTCATTTTCATTAATCACTACCCTTTACAAATAGTATGCAAGACTTCATAACCGGCTAAAATACGTTGTTGAAAAGACGGTGGAATCCGCCCCCAGTCAAAAATCTGTACCAGAATCGGGATATTTGATGCGCTGACTGCCTCAATAAAGCCCCTGAGTTCACCGATAGGCAAAGGATTGAGATTTTCGGTTCGAATCACCAGATCAAGATCACTGCCTTCATGCGCACTGCCATCGACTCGACTGCCATAAGCCCAGATCTCAACGGGTGTTTTGATCTTCGCATCTGCCAGCTGACACAGCATGATCCTGTCCTTATCTCGAAGCTTCATTTTCTTCCTCAATCATTGTAATCAGACTATTAACATCTTCAATAAACAAGGGTATCAAAGGCAAGGTATTTTCAGCCAAATCGAAACCGTAATCATGGCTGGTGGAATTTCTATTCTCCCGATAGATCAACCATCTCTCAACCTGCTCAAGCGATAGCAAACCATGTTGAGCCGCATGTCTGAATATATCCTTAAACGGCAGCCGGTCAACGGCTTTTTTTGAATGAAAGTATGGTGTTAATGCCTTTTTTGTCAGCTTACCCGCCTGCTCAAGAATGATTTCAAACTCTTTAATCACAGCAGATCGATACAATTCATAATCAAGACTATCGTATTGTGACTGTATTAAAAGATCATAGGCTTTTGCCAATGTCATGTTACATCGATTAAGAAAACTTGTGTCAATCATCACTGTCACCGTTTTTAGGCTTAATCTAGCCGATTGAGAGATTAAAGTCTATGCTTTCGCGACCAAAAGTGCTGCACAATCTCTCGCTCATCAAATGGCTCTTTTTCTCCGCTGTGATCAATATAGCGTTCATGCCCTTTGCCGGCCAGCAAAACGATATCCTCTTTCGTGGCCTGATTTAACGCATATTCAATGGCTTTCTTGCGGTCTGGAATAATTCGATAATTCTCCTTTTTATCAGAAAGCCCTGGCATCATATCTTCGATAATACTGTCAAAGCTTTCCAGACGATTGTTATCCTCCGTGATAACGATAAAATCAGCAAGCCTCTGAGCACATTTAGCCATTTTTGCGCGTTTGCGACGATCTCTATCTCCACCACAGCCAAAGACGCAATAAAGCCGTCCTTTTGACTTCGTCTTCAGCGCTACTAATGCCTTTTTTAAAGCATCACTCGTGTGGGCAAAATCAATAATGACCACAGGCTCGCCTGGCCTTTTTAGCATTTCCATACGCCCTGGTGCTGGTCTTAAGCCAAAAACAGCATTCAACAGATCAGTAAAAAAGGTATTATTATACTCTAAAACCATCCCCCCCTGTCTTCTATCTTCTATCTTCTGTCTTCTGCACGATGGTATTTTTAACAGCAGAAATACAGCAACAGCCGAAGCCAGATTGGCAATATTATACGCTCCCATCAAATCAACCGTCGTTGAAAAACAGGGTTGCCCATACCAAAAAAGAGTGATATCCATACCGCTGTTTTTAACGCGATCAATACGAATATAACAATCGGCCTCAGGATCCTGAATGCTGGTAGAAATTATTTTTTTCCTCTTAAAAGACAATTCCTTTGCTAATCTCTGCCCATAGATATCATCGATATTGATCACCGCCATCTTAATAGAATCAAATTCAAACAGCTTTTTCTTCGCCGTAAAATAATGCTCAAGCGTGCCATGATAATCGAGATGATCGCCATCGAGATTGCTAAACACAGCCACATCAAAATTCACATTCGCCACGCGTTTTTGATCGAGCGCATGCGATGAGACTTCCATCACCATGTCATTGGCATTTTCATCGACAAATTGCCGCAGTTTTCCCTGTAGCGAAACGGCATCCAACGTGGTATGCGATGAGATTTCAAGCCCAGGGTATATGCCATTTCCAATCGTCCCTAAGAAAGCAACCTTGTTCCCTTCATACGCCAATAATTGTGTAATAAAATACGATATCGTTGTTTTGCCATTGGTACCCGTAACGCCAATGCAATGTTTAAAATTTTTACACGGATCATCATAAAACCAGCTAGACAGTGCCGATAGGTGGGCTCGAATGTCTTTCACCTCAATAAGGTAAATCTTATCCAGATCCAACACCTCATTTTTTATCTTTGCCAGATCTTCGCAGATCACAGCAACAGCACCGCGCCCGATCGCCTCTTCAATATAAGCATGACCATCAAATTGCTGCCCTTTCATGGCAATAAAGAGATCACCATGCTTCAGTTGACGATGATCTTGATTGAGCTGAGAAATAATGACTTGCTCTGAATCAACGGAAACATCAGAGCTATAAATGCACATTCTGAGTTTCTTTAGAAACCTTACAATTTCACCGAATGTCTTCATGGCTTTACATTGTTATTTGCATAATGACAGTATAACAAGCACATTCATATTAGGGAACATGTGCAAAATAACTTCCCATAATAATATAACCACTGTGAAACCCTGTCTCTCGTCATTGCCGCGACAGAGTGAAATGGAGCAATAAAGCAATAGCTTTATCCATTGAACGCCTGCAGTATGGACGGTACAGGGCTATTTGTCAGCCGATACAGGACAGTAGCGGCGCCACAAAGCAATCTAGCTGATCAGTGTAACATTGGCAATGCTACTGATGGCTTTTGCCTAAGCGGATACGATTTTTGCCGCGCTCACGATGATCAGATGGATCATCGCCAAGCGATGATGACGATTATTGCACCTGGTTATGCCTTGCAAGGAAAAAAGAATTTATGCCAGACACATCCCTAGGCGAGAAAAATAAAATATTACAATGCTGGCATCGCCTCACTCCAAACGATGCCAACAAGGGATGCTTTCGCATCAAACAGAAGGTCTGCCCCATCGACAAACCTTCCATCACCCCTAAAGTACTCCCTTCTTTATCGGGTAAGACAAGAATATTACACTCAAAAAACAAAGTCAATAGTTTATTTAAACTTTTTATTCTATTTGATAGACTTTAATATATAGATGGCAAGAAGAACAGCCCTCGAATCTTGTTGCCCAATTGCCACAATTTTGATATTTTATTACAAATTCTGAAAACTCCCCAAAATTTTGGCATTGCTGTTATGGACATGGTATAAAGG
>JBMSHD010000076.1:0-11104 GCA_049416425.1 Francisellaceae bacterium
AACAAGTTATAGCATCTTTTACCCTTTTCTAAGTGGCGTATGCGGCCAGTAACTCATCATAGATTAAAAACCTTGTAATACTTGGTTTCTAAGTGGCGTATGCGGCCAGTAACGACATTTTTGGTTTCCTTTTTTCAAATTAATTTTTCTAAGTGGCGTATGCGGCCAGTAACAGCGGGTTGTATACATTAACGATATTATTGTTTTTCTAAGTGGCGTATGCGGCCAGTAACCAGTCATTTTCGCTACCGCTCGATGATTTTATTTTCTAAGTGGCGTATGCGGCCAGTAACGACCGTGAAAAAGTGTGCCAAAGTTCATTGCTTTTCTAAGTGGCGTATGCGGCCAGTAACTATTTTTCTTCGTATGGACTTTTTTGCTATATTTTCTAAGTGGCGTATGCGGCCAGTAACAGTAAAATTTTACACTGAAATCCTTTAATTGCAATGGTTACAACCCTGTTTTAGGCATTTGACCAATGTTTTTTAGCATACCTCACAAACCCTTGATTTTGCGTGGATTTTACAATTGCTAAAAAACCATTGGTTAAAATAAGTCTACTTTTGATTTAAAAGCTCTCTGACTTTAGAGCGGATAACATCGATGGCAATCTTGTTTTTACCACCATGTGGCACAATGATATCGGCATAACGCTTGGAAGGCTCGATAAATTGCAGATACATAGGGCGCACCGTCTCAAGATATTGAGAGATCACACTATCCACAGATCGTCCCCTCTCCTTCTGATCCCGTAAGAGTCGGCGGATGAAGCTGACATCCATCGGCGTATCCATAAAAATTTTTATGTCCATAAGCTCTCTTAACCTGGGTTCAGAAAACAGCAGGATACCTTCTAAAATCAAGACATTGGTCTTGGCAGAGATGGGGAAGACCTCCTTTTTAGAACGTGAATGGGTTGAATAATCGTATACCGGAACCGATACATCTTTGCCGGCAACCAGATTCTTGATATGTTCAACCAGCAACATATGCTCAAAGGCATCAGGATGATCGTAGTTTAGCTTATCCTTTTCTTTCTGGCTCAAGCCTTGATTATCTCGATAATAATGATCTTCCGACAACACGGTAACCCGATCAGAATCTAAAGCTTCAAGCTCGGCGACGATGGTGTTTGCCAGAAGGCTTTTCCCCGATCCCGATCCACCAACCACACCAATAATGACAATATCTTTGTTCAGCATAAAAAAGGCTATAGAATAATTTGCACCTAAGTTTACCAATTTTAACAGAAATTACATCAAAAAAATGAAATTATCAGCGGTTCCGCTATGTAAGACTATAACCTATCTCATTATTTAAAATAATCTTCATAGGCCTGCATCAGGCTTGCCATATCGGCAGAGATATCGACTTTATGCTGCGGACGCCCCAACAGCGCTTTTAATTTTGGTGGCGGCAAAATCTCACGCCCTAGTATCGGCTCTATCACGCCTTCAAATTTTGATGGATGCGCCGTGGCAACCAGAATCCTGGGTTTTTCCGGCTTTTGACTCATGGCAAAAAACGCCGTTGCCGTATGTGGACAGATAATCTCATGATGGTTTTCATAGACTTCGGCTATCGTCTGCCTTATATCATCATCCGAGACTTTAGTCACTGAAACATTGGCGGCAAAGTGTTCAAAATCGCCAAACAGATACATCAATCGCTCCAGGTTACTAGGCGCGCCAACATCCATGGCATTAGCCAGTGTTCCGATGCTCGGCGCCGGGTGATATTCACCATCTGCCAGATAATGACCGACCGCATTGTTTTCATTCTGACTCAATGAAACCTCATCGATGGGAAAACCGATTTCTCTGGCCCAGAAGGCAGCACAGACATTACCCAGATTACCAGAGGGCACGATAAAATTTGCATTGTGCCGGCTCATCAGATAATAACGCCAGGCGCTAAAGGCATAATAGGTCATCTGTGGCAAAAGGCGACCGATATTGATGCTGTTAGAGGTGTTGAGATGCGCTCGCTGATGCCACCAATCCAAACCAAAGGCGGTCTTCACCAGACGTTGGCAATCATCAAAACTGCCGTCAACCGCCACCGCCAGCACATTATCTCCCCAGCAGGTAATCTGTTGCTCTTGCCGCTTGGAGATCTTGCCTTCTGGAAATAACACCACAACCTTGATATTTGGCTTGTTATGAAATGCCGAGGCCACGGCAGAGCCAGTATCTCCTGATGTCGCCACTAAGATGGTATATGGCTTATCACTGGAAATTCGACTCAAACAGGAAGCCAGAAAGCGAGCACCAAAATCCTTAAAGGACAAAGTCGGTCCATGAAACAACTCAAGAACGAAATGCTGCGCATCCAATTGGTCAACAAGGACGGGAAAATTCAGACTCTCTTTGATGATATCAGGCAGATTCTCAAGCAGTGAATCCTCATCAAAAAAGGGGCTCAACAGAGTTTTGGCAAAATCCTGAAAACTCACTTGAGGATCAAAATCGTCCCATAGCATTTTGGGGAAAAACTCTGGTACATAAAGTCCACCATCGGCGGCCAATCCTTGCTGCAATGCCTCCGATAGACTCACATTCACCTTATGGTCCCGGGTGCTGATATATCTCATAATTTGTCCTCGATTATGGCTCCCTCTGTATCGAGAGCCGTTATCCAACTTTTCGCTCTTAACTTCTGCGCCTTGGTTGCCGCTATCATCGCATTTTGAATATCGATGGCCGTGACTTTGTCCTCAGCCAGTGCAAATATGGCAGGACCAGAGCCGGATATACCACAACCGATGGCGCCATTGGCAATCGCTGCCTGCTTCACCTCATCAAATCCTCTTATCGCATCGCTGCGTCTTGGCTCCACCAGCACATCATCAAGATGCCGTCTCAACAAGCTGACATCGTTTCGATATAATCCTGCAATTGTCGCTGCCAGATTGGCGCTATGCTTAACAATCGTTGAGATTGGGAAAGGATCAACAAGGCGTTTTCTGGCACCTCTGGTACTGACATGCTGTGAGGATTTAACGACCACAGCATATAAACCATTGTCAGGCAGTTGAATGAAACGACAGGGTTTCTCCGTTTGTATCAAACAAAGCCCACCAAACATACTGGGCACGACATTATCGGCATGATGGACACCAGAGACCAGGCTCTCGCCATAGACGGCATAATCGATGAGTTCGGTTAAAGGCTGTGGATTTTTTAAAAAGGCATTAACGGCCATCGCCGCCGAGACAGCAGAGGCCGCCGATCCTCCCATGCCAGATCCAAGATCAATGCCCTTCTGGAGATAAAGATCAAACCCGACATCCAAGCGATGATCGGCTAAAAATTTTTCAATGACGCCAGCTGATATGTTTTTGCGCAGATCAAGCGGCACTTTTTTAGCATCCAAAACACCGGTAATCGATTTGATCACCAGTTGATTATCATCTCTTTTGATCAAGGTCGCTCTGTCACCGACACCGGCAATAGCAAAGCCAAGAATGTCAAATCCCACGGCAAAATTAGCACTGGTTGCCGGTGCGTAAGCCGTCACTCGTTTGACATTCTGATCGATTAATGTCTCTGTTTCACTCATCTTTTCCATATCTTAATTTAGGATTTTATCATCGACAATAAATCTGCAAAGACGCCACCTGCCGTGACATCAGCCCCGGCACCGGCACCTTGAATCACAAGCGGCGTCTGAGCATAACGTCTGGAATAAATCATCACGATATTATCCGTGCCTTGAAGATTAGCCATGGCGCCACCGTCAACTGCCTGAATGCCCACACTGACATCTCCATCGGCATCAATACTCGCCGTATATTGAAGCGCAATACCATCACCTTTTAGCTGCTGCAAACGATGCTGAATTTCATCATCATAATCACTCAAGTTTTCAAAAAACTCTGCTTTTGTCACCGTTTTTAGTGCATCAGGAACCAACGACTCGACATCAACCTCCAATAATTCGGTGGTCAGTCCAATCTCTCTTGCCAATATAATCGCTTTTCTGGCGACATCCATTCCCGAGAGATCATCGCGAGGATCGGGTTCGGTCAATCCATCATCGTAGGCCTTTGTAAGCGCCTGAGAAAAGCAAAAACCGGCATTGAGTCTATTAAAAATAAAGCTCAAAGTACCCGAAAAAACACCGACGATACGCCGAATTTCATCACCGGTTTTAATCATCTGCTGTAGCGTTGAGATAACCGGCAATGCCGCACAAACATTGGTTTCATATTTGAAAAAACGCTGAGCTTCGCACGCCTGTGATCGCAACTTTTGATAATAATCATAAGACTGCGTGTTAGCCAGCTTATTGGCCGTCACCACCGAGAAACCATCTCGAAAATACGCCACATACTGTCTGGCCACATCGAGGCTCGCGGTAACATCGACGATGACTTTTCGATTCGCTCCAGCCGATTGCAGAGCATGTGTGATTGTCGCAGTTGATGGTTTTAATGTCGAGGCTTCCAACTGCTGCTGCCATGCCCCGCGAACAAGCTTATCACCGATGATCATCTGCCGGGAATTGGCAATACCAATAACATTGATATCAAGCCCTCCCTTCAAAAGCCAGGATCTGGCATGAGTAATCTGGCGAATAAACGCTTTAGCAATATTGCCACTGCCAAGAATAAAGATGGCGATGGTTTTGATATTATTGCAAACCGACTGATGAATCAGATTCAACGCTCGGATTTCATCTTCCTGCTTCACCGCCAGAGTGATGCTTCGTTCGGAAGAACCCTGGGCGATAACGTGAATATTGATCGCTTCCTGCGACAGCGGTTTAATCATCTTTGCCACGGCTCCAGGTCTTGCTCTCATACCGTCACCGACGGCTGTAACCAGGGCATAATGACGATCACAGTAAATATGTTCGATATGATGTGAATCGATTTCCCGCTTAAAATCCTTCTCTAAGGATAAAACGGCCAGATCAGCCTGTGCTTCTGTCACCGCAAAACAGATCGAATACTCCGAGCTGGATTGTGAAATCATCATCACCGAAATGTGCGCCAACTCCATTGCCGAAAAAACACGGGCAGCGATCCCTGAAACCCCAATCATGCCAGCACCCTGAACCCGAATAATAGCAACATTGGCAATGCTCGTTAGCCCGATGACCATCGGTTGTCTATCGAAATTTGGGTTTGAGTTGTGAATCACCGTCCCTGGGTTATTGGCGTCAAAACTGCTTTTGATCACAATCGGAATATTTTGCTCCATCATCGGGCTGATCGTCAGTGGATGGACAACTGAAGCACCGAAGTAAGCAAGCTCCAGCGCCTCTTTATAAGAAAGCATATTGATCTGTTTGGCGCCTTTGACCACCTGCGGGTTCGCACTGTAAATGCCGGCGACATCCGTCCAGATGATAAGCTTTGTTGCCTTTAATAGACGGGCAAAAATCGCCGCCGAATAATCGCTGCAGTTTAATCCTAAAATCGTGCGATGACCGTGACGATTTTTGGCAATAAACCCGGTGATGACTGAGACCCGATCTTTATGATCATTCAAGATCTGCGTGCTATTTTTCTGGCTTTCAACCCAGTCAAGCTCGGCAGGTAATCTCATATCATTCACTAAAAGAATATCACTGGCATCAGCATAGACGGCATCAATACCCTGAGCTTTTAACACATGCGTTAACATCTTGGCCGAGAAAATCTCACCAAAGCCGAGGATAAAATAATTAAGACTCTTATCACACATCTTCGTCAACCGTATCGTCATCAGCATATGAGAGATGGCATCAAAAGCTTTGGTAATCTCAGTGAGCAGTTCATCAGTATTCCCTGAAAAGCACGTAATCATATCCAGGTGATGGCGCTCAACTTCTGCCAATGTCGGAGAGAAGAGCTCCCCGACTTTCGCCAGATCGATGGCTTTTTGCAAAAGTGATGTGGTCTTGCCGCTGGCTGATACTACGATCGCCTCATGGCTTCCGCGAATGAGATTGGAAATATTGCAAATTTTTGCGCTGTCGGCGAGAGAAGAGCCCCCGAATTTATGAACGATATATTCCATGTTCCGATATTGTTATAATTTATGGCATGACTCCAGTATAAATGAGATTTAGGGCAAGATTCATCAAGAATTTAGGTATTTTTTACCATCTGCTTATTTATGGCGCCCCATCTTCCACTTTCGGTGCCGGCAACAATGACTCACGCTTGAGTCCAAATTTAACGGCCAACACCCCGGCGACATAGATTGAAGAATAGGTACCGACGACCACACCAAGAATCAACGCCAATGAAAACTCATGCAAAGAGGGTCCACCGAAGAAGTACAGAACGACGACCACAATCAAGGTTAACCCTGATGTCATAATTGTTCTCGACAGCGTATCGTTGACGGCACGATTGACTACTTCAATCACTGGCGCCTTTCTCATCTTTCTGAAATTCTCACGCACCCGGTCATAAATGACCACCGTGTCATTCAAAGAATAACCGATAACCGCCAGAATCGCCGCCAGTGACACCAGATTAAATTCAAGCTGAAAAGCGGCAAACACACCAAGAATTACAATCGGATCGTGAATCAAGGCAATACCGGCCGATAGGGCAAACTTCATCTCAAAGCGAAAGGCGATATAACCGATAATGCAGATCATCGCCACCACCAAAGCTAAAATTCCGTTGTTGGCAAGCTCGGCGCCAACCTGAGGGCCAATATAATTTAAACTGACTACCTGAGCCTTGGCTCCCAGCGCTTTTTCGACATCGGCCTTCATCAACTGTTGCGCCGATTCGCCGTCTTTGTTAATAACGCCAGATTGTTGGATGTTTTTATCACCGGCAAATTTGATCATCAGACTCTCCGATGAACCAAACGTGGTGACCTGTACACCCTGAAGACCGGCGGCTTTCAATTCACTGACAACCAACTCGGTATTGGCTGCTTCTTTGAAATTCACCTGAATCTGATAGCCACCGGTGAAATCAAGTCCCCAGTTAAGCCCCCGCGCAAAGAGAAATATCAGCGACAGACCAATCAAGATGATAGAGACGATTGCGGTATATTTGCGAATACCAAGAAAATCAATATTTGTTTTTTGTCTGAAAAATTCCATCGTATTCCCCTTAGATGCCGATCGACAGTTTTTTAAGATGGCGACGTGAGCCATAGATACCGTTAGTCATGGCACGCGATACCGTCACCGCCGTAAACATCGAAGTGATAATACCGATGATCAGCGTCACGGCAAAGCCTTTAACCGCCCCGGTTCCGATGGCAAACAGAATCACGGCAACGATTAAGGTGGTGATATTCGAGTCAACGATAGTGCCAAAGGCTCGCTCATAACCGGAGTGGATCGCGCTTTGCACCGGCATGCCGCCTCGAAGCTCTTCTCGAATTCGCTCAAAGATCAACACATTGCCATCAATCGACATACCCAGATTTAACACAATACCGGCAATACCCGGCAAAGTCAGCGTGGCTCCCGGAATAATCGACATCACCGCCACGATCAAGATCAGGTTTAAAATCAGGGCAATATTGGCGATAAGACCAAACAGACGATAATAGATGGCCATAAAGATCACCACCAGTGCCAAGGCGATGACAATAGAGATGACTCCCATCTCGATGTTTTTCTTACCCAGAGTCGGACCAATCTGCTGCTCCTCGGCGATATGAACTGGCACTTGAAGCGCACCGGATCGAATCATCAATGCCAGATTATTGGCCTCACGACGATCAAGCCCGGTAATTTGGAAATGAGATCCCAGAGCGGATTGAATTGTTGCCGCATTGACCAGTTTTTCAGATCGCTCAACTCGACCCACTTCCTTACCATCAACCATCGATTTTGTATAGGTTGTATTGACGAGCATCACACCCATTAAATCCTGAACATGCTGAGAGGTCACCTCACGAAAGTGCCCGGCGGCATCTGAAGAGAGCTCAATGGCCACAATAGGCTGACCGGTTTGCGGATCGACACTCGGAGAGGCATTGACAATGGCAGAGCCGCTGACGACGGCAGGTCCTTCCAGCTGATAATAGATTGTCTGCCCATCATTGCTCAAAGGATAGACCTTAATGCCCTGCTCTTCAACCTGCAGACGATTGACCACAGGCTTGACGATATAGAAGCTGGCCGTCGAAGTTCCGCCCAAAATCTGCTTGGCACGAGTGGCATCTTGCAATCCTGGCAGTTCAATGACAACGCGAGAATTGCCCGATGCCGCAATCGAGGCCTCGGCCACACCTAAGGCATTGATACGATTTCGCATCACCGTGACGACCTGAGATAGGGCCTCCTGTTTGATCTGATTGACAAGCTGAGAGAGAAAACTGACAACGATGGTATTATCGCCGGTCAACGTATAGAGCAGTTGATTGTTCTGCGTTCTGCTGTAGTCGCTTTTGATATAATCGTAGGCCGCTTTGGCCTGGCTCGCATTGGCAAAGCTCAAGGCCACATAATCGTTTGCTGTATATTCACTGCTGACCGGCGATTTATTTAACTGTGATTGATTCGTCGCCTTAGTCAGGTTAGAGACCTCGATTTTTTTATCCTTTAACCCCTGAGCAATACTCTCAAGCGTGTTATTCAATCGAGCATCGATGGCCGACTGCGTGTCAGCTTCTAAAACCAGATACATTCCCCCTCTTAAATCAAGACCAAGGTTCATCGGTTTGGCACCGAGCGCAAGAAGCCAGGAAGGCGTATTATCCGCCATGTTAAGCGCAATGATATACGGCTCTCCCAGCTTATGCGTCAGCAATGTTTTTGCTGCCATCTGGTCATTGGCATCGGCAAAACGAATCTGCAACACCGTTTTGGAATCCTGATGAATTGAATTATAAGCAATTTTTTCTTTGTCCAGTGCCTCACTGACTTCTTTGATCAAAGCCGGGGTCACATCACCATCTTTTGGCGAGACCTGTAGCGCCGGTGTTTGACCATAGAGGTTAGGCAATGCGTAGATAATCGCAACAATGGCAACGATGGTAATCAACAGATATTTCCACAAGGGAAATTGGTTAATCGGCGCCTTTTGACGTGGTGCAAGCATGATAAAAACCTATTGTATTTAAAACTCTATTAACAAATAAAGACTATTTCTTGCCTTATTTGTAATCTGTTGTAAGCCTTTTTTAATTCGTAGCCCCCACCCTGCCCCCTTAATACAAGGGGGAGGAGACAAACATTCCCTCCTCTTCGGATCAAGAGGAGGTTAGGTGGGGTTAGATAAACTATCTTTTCAACGAATAATGCGTAAAGAGCCAATCTTATATAGACGGCTGGAACTTAACTGGCTTTAACAGCCCCTTTCGGCAACACACCGGAAACAGCAGATTTTTGCACCTTGATCACAACATTATCGGCAATCTCAATCTCGGTATAGTTCTCACCGATTTTGACAATTTTACCGATAATGCCACCTGTGGTCATCACCTCATCACCTTTAGCAAGAGCCGAGATCATCTTTTGCTGTTCTTTATTGCGTTTCATCTGCGGACGAATCAAAAGGAAATAGAAGATGGCAAAAAAAGCCACTAACATCAAAATGGTATACATTCCAGAACCTTGCGCCCCAGCACCTTCAGCAAAAGCCTCAGAGGCAACAAATAGAGAAGCGATAACAGCAAACAACTTATTCATTAAAAATTTCTCCTGATTTTATTTTCTATTTTTACCTCGGCAAGTATAGCAATCATTGCCATTCAACTCAAAGCGTTTCTCAGCTATTGTCTCATTGATAAAAAAACAGCCCGAGGCTTAAATTGATCTGACCCTTACCAAAACATCTATTTCTCGAGCTTAGGAACGTCTTTACCGATTTCGGCATAAAACGCATTCACAAAAACATCAAATCGATTTTCATCCAGAGCATCACGCATACGCTTCATCAAGCGCTGATAATAGCGAAGGTTGTGGATGGTATTTAAGCGCGCGCCCAAAACTTCCCTGGTTTTATCAAGATGATGCAGATAACTTTTGGAAAAATTCTTGCAGGTATAACAATCACAGGATTCATCAAGCGCGGTGCTATCTGTTTTATAGCGGCTGTTTCTGATGCGAACGATGCCTTCTTTGACAAACAGATGGCCGTTTCTGGCATTTCTGGTCGGCATCACACAGTCAAACATATCCACGCCACGGCGAACTCCCTCAACCAGATCCTCAGGCTTGCCAACCCCCATCAAATAGCGTGGCTTATCGACAGGCATCTGCCAGGCGGTATGATCCAGAATTCGAATCATTTCAGATTTCGGTTCACCGACCGAAAGCCCGCCGATGGCATAACCATCGAAGCCAATCTCGGTGAGTTTGGCCAGTGATTCATCTCTAAGGTTGGTGTGCATGCCGCCTTGAATAATGCCAAACAGCGCCGATGGGTTATCACCATGAGCCTCTTTGCTTCGTTTTGCCCAGCGCATGGAAAGCTCCATCGATTTTCGTGCCATATTTTCATCGGCCGGAAAGGGTGTGCACTCATCGAAACACATGACGATATCCGAACCTAAATCTCGCTGAATCTGCATCGAAATCTCGGGGCTCAAGAACACCTTTCTGCCATCGATTGGAGAGTTAAAGGTCACTCCCTCTTCGCTCATCTTCCTCAAGGCACCGAGACTAAAGACCTGAAAACCACCGGAATCCGTTAAAATGGGACCCTGCCAGCGGGTGAAATCGTGCAGATCACCGTGCAATTTAATGATATCGGTTCCCGGTCTCAACCACAGATGAAAGGTGTTACCCAGTATAATTTCAGCCCCGATATCGCGGACTTCTTCAGGGCTCACGGATTTAACCGCCCCATAGGTTCCAACCGGCATAAATGCCGGTGTTTGAACCACGCCTCTGTCGAAAATCAGCTGACCACGCCTGGCTTTGCCGGAGGTTTTTTTAAGTGTAAATTGCATCGTATTTCATTGCCATTTCTCAGATGGGCATAGTATATCGTATTCGTTTCGGCTTTGCAGATATTTTTATTTGGTCTTATTCTGAGTTTTTGACATATACCCGCCTAACCTGACATGGGGTTTTGTCATTCAGAAAGTGTTTTAGCTATTGTGTTTGATATAGAGCTTTAAAAATAGATGAAACTGAAAACTCCCCATTTTTAATAATTGCCTCTTGAGGCAGTGATTTCAATGTA
>JBMSHD010000077.1:0-10902 GCA_049416425.1 Francisellaceae bacterium
ATAAACGTCGATGACAATCCACTGACCCCATCAAAATACGGTGTACGCGGAATTCCAACCCTGATGATTTTCAAAAATGGTGAGAATGTCGAGACCAAGGTTGGTGCTATGCAAAAATCCCAACTCATCACTATCATCGACAATTACTTATAATTCTGACCCATTTTTCTGATTTTTTCTCAACCTCCCTTAAATAAATCTGATTAACTGAAAATATGCCTGAAATTTATACTTTTCGATAAATACCAGCACCAAAAATGCGCAGACATTTACCAATTTAACTCGCTTAAGATCCGAAAGCCTGAAGAGATCAGCACTTTGTGGCATTAAAGCGTTACCCACCAACCAAAAATCAATAAAACGATAAAAAGAGAAAACAATGAACCTGACGGACTTAAAAAACAAATCAATTCCCGAGCTCATCGAAATTGCTCAGGCTCTGGGACTAGAAGCTTCCGGACGCGCACGAAAACAGGAGATTATCTTCAGCATCTTAAAGGAACACGCTGATAAAGGTGAGGATATCTATGGTGATGGTGTCTTGGAAGTACTACAAGATGGCTATGGCTTCCTGCGTTCATCGGACACCTCTTATTTTGCCTCGCCGGATGATATCTATGTCTCACCGACTTTTATCCGCAAGCTTAATCTTCGTACCGGCGACAGCATTATCGGCAAGATTCGCCCACCAAAAGACAATGAGCGCTATTTTGCCGTCAAACATATCGACAGCGTCAATTTTGACTCACCAGAGCTTGCCCGCACTAAAATTCTGTTTGAAAACCTGACGCCTGAATACGCCAAAGAGCGGCTGTCCATGGAAGTTGGAAACGGTTCCAGTGAAGATATCACCGCACGCGTTATCGATCTGGCGGCACCTTTTGGAAAAGGTCAGCGCGGTTTGATCGTCGCTCCCCCCAAAACCGGTAAGACCATCATGATGCAAAATATCGCCTCATCGATTGCCAAAAAATATCCTGAGTGTTACCTGATCGTACTGCTTATCGACGAGAGACCCGAAGAGGTAACCGAAATGCAGCGCTCTGTTCGTGGCGAGGTTGTTGCCAGTACCTTCGATGAACCCGCAGCACGCCATGTGCAATTGGCCGAGATCGTCATTGAGAAAGCCAAGCGGCTGGTTGAGCACAAATATGATGTTGTCATTCTCCTGGATTCCATCACTCGTCTTGCCAGAGCTTACAACACGGTATCTCCTGCCTCAGGACGCGTCCTCTCCGGTGGTGTTGAAGCCAATGCACTTCAGAAACCAAAACGCTTCTTCGGTGCCGCCCGTAACACCGCAGAAGGTGGCAGTCTGACCATTATTGCCACGGCATTGGTGGAAACCGGCTCGAAAATGGATGAGGTTATCTTCGAAGAATTTAAAGGAACTGGTAACATGGAGCTGCATCTGGATCGCAAAATCTCGGAACGTCGAGTCTATCCAGCCATCAGCTTTGCTCGCTCTGGCACGCGTCGTGAAGAGCTTCTCACCACCGAGGAAGAACGTCAAAAGCTGTGGATCCTGCGTCGCATTCTTCACGATATGGAAGACACGCAAGCCATGGAATTCTTAACCGAACGCCTGAAGAAAACACGCACCAACGAAGAGTTTTTTAACATTATGAAACGTGGATAGCCAATCTAAAGGACACATTGTCATTTTTCTGCTATTTATCATTAAAAACCATGATAAGGAATGTGTCTGAAATAAATTCCTTTTTCCTTACAAGGCATAACCATAACCAGGTGCAATAATCGTCATCATCGCTTGGCGATGATCCACGTGATTATCGTAAGGGCGGCAAAAATCGTATGTGCTTAGGCAAAGCCGTCAGTACTATTGCCAATGTTACACTGACCACGTAGATTGCCGCCTGTCGCGGCAATGACGAAAAACAAGATTTCATAGTGGTTATATATGGGAAGTTATTTTGCACACATTCCCTAACCGGCAGATGGCACACGAATAAATCCCTCTTTTACTTTAACTCTTATTCCGCACAACCATCGAATCTAACACTTTATTTACCAGGAGAAATAGGATTTTTCGCTTGCTAATTCTTAACCTGAATATTTAGAAATCATATTTTGTTTATTGTTTAAACATGAAAAAATATATTTTATTTTTATCTAGACACAGATATTCCCTTTTGTTATTCTCTGCATCGTGGGAACACCAAGCAGCGTTAATAAACACAAGAGATGGGTCTATTTTTTATTCATTTCAATAACACGGCTTGCTCGTACTTCAATAACAAGAGAAACCAGGGGACAATCATGTTCAAAAAAACAACCTTAACCGTATTATCAATTGGTCTTATGGCAGCTTCCGCTCACGCCAAAGGCTGGAATTTTCAAGTCGAAGGTGGCTACTCTGCCATGCAAGGCATGCCTGATGATTCACAATGGAATCAGCTTATAAATGATGCTGGCAGCTCTGCATCCGAGCCCACTACGGCACAGTCAGAAGGTATAGACAAAATACCACTTGGTCTTCGCTTCAGCGTAGGCTATGACTTCCCCGTTTCTGATACGGTGACTTTGGGGCCAGAGGTCGGATTTGGCTACTATGGTCAAGTCAAGTATAATGCCAACTTCTCCTCGGCAACTTCTGCCGCTTCTGGTTATGACGCCTACAATTTATATGGCTTTGACCTTTTAGCAAATCTGACCTGGCATATCATTCCACAATTCTCTATTTTTGCCAAGGCCGGCGGGCAGTTGGGAATTTTAACCAGAGATACTTCCATTGCCTTTAGTAATGGATGGAATGGGGAAGGCGGAGACAGCAATAATGGCTTTATCCCCATGATCGGTGCCGGCGTTGCATGGAACATTACCAATAATTTTGCACTGCAGGCAACCTATTATCATGGCTTTGGTCAAAATACCGATTTCGACCAAAACAGCTATGCCATTGAAAACGTCCCTAGCTTTAATGCCATTATGATTGGCGTCAAATTTGGCGGATAGGACAAAAATCAAATGACTGTCAAAAAACAATCTCTAAGCTTTAAAGCTTTAGCTACTACATCACTCCTATTTCTAGCCGGCTGTGCACATGTACCAGACCATGTCCCCATGGATAAAACATTTATCACTCAAGATAGAGACACACCTGTTGAAATAGCAGCCGGTAAAATACCAAAAGCGGAATCAACTACAAATGGTATCCAAGGACTTCTTGATTATGCTATTATCTCTGCAATGATGAGCTCATTATCAGATGCCCTAGAAAATTATAAAGCATCCGATTTTTACACGATTACAAATGATGCTAATACACTTCTGACCAAATACCATATCAAACATGCTGTTCTTGATAAAAGGCTTAATATCGATACCTATCCCAAATTTGATGGCGATATTGAGAAAAATAAGCGCTATTATTCACCGGTAGATTATCGACGGCTAAAATCAGAATTTGGAACCAACAAGCTCCTTGTATTCAATATCTCACAACTGGGCACTACGCGCAAATACTATGCCTTCATGCCTCTTGAAGCACCTAGAACCATTGCTGCACTCGACGGCCAACTGATTAATCTCGATTCAAATGAAATTATATGGCGTGACTCTGCCAACATCACCCTCAAGATTGAAGGTGAGTGGGACAACCCTCCCGATTTTCCAGAGCTTAAAAGATCCTTATCTGAGGCAATAGACCTTGGAAAATCTAAAATCTTAGCCAACCTAAAGGCTGAACTAAATTCAACGCGCTAAGATTACAACGTCAGAATATGATCGTGTCTGAAATAAAATCCCTTTTCCTTGCACGGCATACTTAGTAGGTGCAACAACAATCATCATCGCTTGGCGATGATCCACGTGATTATCGTAAGGACGGCAAAAATCATGGCTCTTTTCGCGTTATTCGTAGAACCCCCTCCCTACCTCTCCCTTAACACAAGAGGGAGGAGATAAGTAGTTTTTAAAAACTACCCCGTCGAGCAAGCTATTGCTGGCTTGCGCAGAGCTTAAGCCGTTCGAACCTGATAGAGCAAAGCAGTTTGCTCTATCCTGGCGGTTCTCACCCCGCTTCCCTAACGAAGGGGAATATCCCCTCCCCTTGGGATCGTGGGATCGAGGGTAAAACGGATCACGAGCCGCGCTTAAGCGGTGAGACATTGAACGACATTTTCCACGGATAGGAAAATGGCTGGGTTTTGTGAGAAATACAGGGAGTATTTCGATAAAACGGTTAGGTGGGGTTAGATAAACTATCTTTTCAACGAATAACGCTAAAAGCGCTAAAATCATATGTGCTTAGGCAAAAGCCGTCAGTACCATGGTCAAAGCCATGACACGAGAACACTCCTACAAATCGATAACAAACTAAACCCTTTATCAGCCTATTTCATTGTACGCTTCCCTCTTAATTTCGTGATGCCACCAACAATCCCCTTACCTTCTGACCAAACTCATGAGCTGATTGCGGATTTTGAGCCGTTATGATGTTCCCATCGATGACAACGTGGCTGCCCCAAGGTGAGGTTGCTGAGTATATTCCACCTGCCGCTTTCAAGCGATCTTCCAGAAGATAAGGCACAACATCACTCAGCCCCACGATCTCCTCTTCTTTGTTGCTAAAACCGGTCACGTTCTTGCCATCGATAATCGAGCGGGCTTGACCAAATAAAAAAGCGGCCACACCATGGCAGATAGCTCCAACGATGCCCTTATCAGCATAGACTTGCCTAATCTTATTCGCTACCACTTGATTATCCGAGAAATCCCATACCGTGCCATGCCCACCGGCAAAGATCAGGGCGTCATACTGGCTGACATCGACAGTATTAAGTGCACGACTGTTTTCCAATACCCTCTTTAGCTCTGGTGTATTTAAAAACTGTCGATTTTGTTCATCTTTCTCATTTAAACTACCCGGATCTATTGGAATCTGACCTCCTTGAATGGATACGATATCAATTGAGACCGTTTTATCCTCCATCGCATAATACGGATGGGTGAGCTCTGATAACCACACCCCGGTCTTTTTGCCTGTACTTCCCAATACGCTATGGCTTGTTGCCACCATTAAAATTTTTTTGTGGCCTTCCATAATGGTCCCTCTGTTATTTTTAAAGCCTTAGGAAGATAGTCGGCTCAAACGGGCTTGTCAAATAACATGGCAATCAATTTATGTCTTAACTGCCGATATCTTCTGTAATATGGTTCATCCTGATTTTTCAGCATTAAAGCTCGCTATGGCTTCTATAAAACAATCTCCATAGCGCCTTATCTTCACCTCACCAAATCCTGGAATCGCCGCAAGCTCGGTCAGGCTTTTAGGTTTTACTTGTGCCAGAATCGATAGTGTTTTATCGTGCAAAATAATATAAGGCGGCAGCTTCTGTGATTTTGCCAGCTCAAGTCGAACGCCTTTTAAATGCTCAAAAAGAGGATAGTCCGACATGGTTTGACTATCGAAGGCCTGTTTTTTATCGCCATGACCGGCTTTATGATAACGATCTTCACGAAAACTAAACTGCAAATCTGAGTCGCCTTTTAATATGGGTCTGGCTTTCTCAGTAAGCTTTAGGTTCGAATAGGCCTCCAAGTCAACTTCAAGAATTCCGCAGGCAACAAGCTGGCGAATAAATGAGCTCCACTGCCGCTTGGAATAATCCTTACCAACCCCAAACGTCATCAGCCGATCATGACCAAAACGCTTGATTTTCTCCTGTGTTTTACCCATAAGAATATCGATAATATGCAAGGCACCAAAACGCTGTCCTGTGCGAAGAACAGCCGATAAAATCATCTGCGCCGGAATCAATCCATCCATGGTCACAGGCGGATTGATGCAGGTATCACAATTGCCACAAGCCGCCGCCTCTTCACCGAAATAGTTTAACAACACTTCTCGACGACAAGCCGAGGTCTCACTATAGCCGATTAGGGCATTTAATTTCTGTCTTTCGATTTGCTTTTGTTGCTCAGAGGCCTCTGAGGTATCGATAAATCGTCTCAGCTGGACGGCATCACTCAGACCATAACTCATCCAGGCGACAGCAGGCAAACCATCACGACCGGCTCTGCCAGTCTCTTGATAATAGCTTTCTATGCTCTTTGGAAGATCCATATGGGCGACAAAACGGACATTTGGCTTGTCGATTCCCATACCAAAGGCAATCGTCGCCACTATGATAACATCTTCCTCATACAAAAAGGCCTCATGGGCTTCCTGGCGCTCTTTTGCACTCAATCCGGCATGGTAGGCGTAGACATTGTAACCTTTGTCCGCCAGCAATGCTTGCGTGACTTCTACCTTGTTTCTTGATTGACAGTAAATAATACCAGCCTGATGACGACGTTCCGCTAAAAAGCCAAATAACTGTTTTCTTGGCTCCTCCTTGTAGACAACACGATATTGAATATTAGGACGATCAAAGCTCGAGATAAAAACCTGAGGCTGAATAAGTCCTAATCTCTCCAGTATATCTTTCTGTGTCGGTTTATCTGCCGTTGCCGTCAAGGCAATAATCGGCACGTTAGGAAAATACAGCTTAAGGGTATGGAGTTTAAGATATTCACGACGAAAATCATGCCCCCATTGGGAAACACAATGCGCCTCATCGATGGCAAACAATGTGATAGTAAGTGTCGATAGCATTTCTATAAACGAAGGCATTAACAGCCGCTCTGGAGAAACATAGACAAGCTTAAGCTCACCCTCTGTGATCGCCGTCATGGCGGCTTTTATCTGCTGATCCGTCCTGTTTGAATGAATCGCCGCCGCTGACACACCGAGTTGGACAAGTGATTGAACCTGATCTTCCATCAAGGCAATCAAAGGAGACACCACGATAGTGACACCATCTAGCATCATCGCCGGAATCTGATAGCAGAGCGACTTTCCACCCCCGGTTGGCATCAAGGCAAAGACGTCCTCTCCCTTTAACAGACTCTCGATGATATCCGCCTGATTAAGCCTGAAATGCTCATATCCATAGACCTTATGCAAGACCTCTAGCGCCTGACTCATCGGCTTAATTTCGCTCATCGATCGCATGCTTTTTTTGAGTAATTGCTAAACAGGCACCCTTTTCCATGGAGGCCTCCAAGCAGCAATCGGCGGTGCTTTTATGTTGAGAATTCATCTTTAGAACCGAAGTCATAGGCTTGTTTTTTTATCCATTATTGACCATTAAGCCATAGTTTTTAACACTTGAGAAGGCCAAAATATTATTTTAGAACAATCATGGCTGCTTTAAATACTACAAGTTGACCGTAACCTTTTTGATTCGATTTCTCAGCTCCTCCTTTAAAATCTTTATTTCACCCTTTAAATTATCTCCCCTATAGACCAACGAGTGCTCCATCTTTGCATCACACCTAGACGGCCGTTTTTTGTTTTTATTTTTTCCAGCTGCCGACTCCCTATCAGCTCATTCATTTCTAAAAGCCAGAGTCCCTCCCAATAATGTGTGGTTACTCTCAGACGAAGCATCTTATTCAATAACCTGTCTAGCACTTGCTGGCTATGGCTTTACCTACTCGTTATTAAGCCATAATTCACCAGACTTGGAAAGCAAAAACAACGGTTTAAAGCATGCTGACTTGCAATTCGGCCAAAACAAGCTAAATCACGATCTTTCGAAGAACTATCTCAACGTGAGAAAAAATTAATCCCGATAAAAAATCCGTTTTTTAGATTGACAGCGCTTTTGAAATATCGGTATTATAAATTTTGTCTGATATTGATTCAGATAATTAAAAGAAGAGGTGCGCGAACTATATTGCCATTGTGAAGGGCACACCCCCCTGATGATCGTGATAACAATAGAGTAAGCGCCGAAAGAAAACACCTGGGTGCCTCGGGCCTCATAATAGATTTTGTATATCCATATACAAAATCGAATCGGCTATCCTCGGCGGCATAAATTTTGCCCGGGACGTCCGCCTCGCCAGCATACCTTCACAAATTCACTGCGTTCATTCCGAGCAGGCAACTGTCTCCGATTCTACTCTACGCCTTGGGTACAAGCTGTTTCACAGACTTCGCTCTGGCGCCTACGGCACGTCGCTTGCTGTTTACAGCGCAAGACTACCCGGGTCTACTCGACCTCGCGTTCCGCTCTCCATGTCTCGCAGCGAAGGTTGTGATGTGTTTTCTTGGGTCTGCGGTTCAAAGACGGCAGGACTGTCACGTCACAGATTGACGTGGGGCGCTTCTGGATGGACTTAAACCCTCAGGGTTTATATAAATCTTTAGCTTTCCCATGTCTGTATAGTACACATTAATAAGGATGAAAGAGAAACTATGCAGAATGAATTCATTGTCGCCAAATTCGGCGGCACTAGCGTTGCTAACCTAAAAGCCATCAATCAATGTGCCAGAATCATTAAAGCCTCTCCAGAGGTTAAAATCGTGGTTGTCAGCGCCGCGGCAAACATCACCAACTTATTAACACGGCTAGGAAAAAACACAACGCTAAAAACAGAACGCAAGATCGCCATCGATCACATCAGAGCGATTGTTCATCCTATGCTAAATGCGTTGAAGGATGATGAGCTGACTCAACGAATTGAAGCGCTTTTGAAAGATCTGCAGCTGTGCAGCCAGCTTGTTGAGCGTATTAACAACACCCAGATTACCGATGAGATTCTGTCGTTTGGAGAACGTGCTTCAGCCTTGATCGTCTCTAGTGCTTTTAATAAGGCAGGGATTTCCAGCTATCATGTAGATGCCAGAACCCTCATTGAAACCGATAGCCGTTTTTCTCAGGCAAAACCAAAGGTCTCAAGCATTCCACAAAAAATAAAATCGGTGCTCAACCGGATTGCTGACGATACGATTATTATCACCGAGGGTTTCATCGGTATAGATAGCGCCGGCAATACCACAACATTGGGTCGAGGCGGAAGCGACTATTCGGCCGCCTTACTCGCCGCTGCCTGCAGCGCCAAATCTTTGAAAATCTGGACTGATGTCAAAGGCATCTATCAGGTCGATCCCCGTATTGTCCCAGATGCAAAATTAATTGATAATCTGAGCTTTAATGAAGCCGCCGAGCTTGCCACCTTTGGGGCTAAAGTGCTGCACCCTTCGACCCTATGGCCTGCCATAAGACAGAATATCCGTGTATTCGTCGGATCAACCTTTGAGCCTGAAACGGGTGGAACCTGGATCAGCGGAGACAACACACTCGCTTCAATGCCGATAGTTAGGGCTTTAGCCAGAAGACAACATCAGACACTGATCACTATTAAAAATCTGAATATGTTTCAAACCCCGGGGTTTTTAGCCAGGCTCTTTACTCTGATAGCACAACATCATATCAGCATCGATCTTATCACCACCAGTGAGGTCAGCGTCGCTTTGACCATCGATCACATAGCCGACTCCCCTTCCCATACAATGCCTATTTCACTTGAGTTAATTGAAGACATTAAGGCTCTGGGCGATGTTGAGCTTAGCATTGAAAATGAACTCTGCCTGATTGCCATCATTGGTAATGGTCTGCATCAACATTCCGGAATTGCCAGTCGTCTGTTTGGTTGTATCGGTGATATCAATATTCGTCTAATCAATCATGGAGCCAGTGGCCACAATCTCTGTCTTTTGGTTCGTGAGAGTGATGCCGATGTTATTCTGACTCGAATTTACGATCTCTATTTTGCCGATTCCGCTCAACATCAAGATCTAAGGATAGAAGCATGAAAGTCGCTGTCATTGGAAAGGGTAAAACCGGACAAGCCGTTATTAATACACTCACGCATCATCGTATCGAGACGATTTATGACTCTCAAACGCCGCTATCGGCTTACAGTCTCAACAAAGCGGATGCGGCTATCGTTTTTATCCCTGCAAATGCCCTGTCAACCCTCCTGCCAGAATTAATGGCCAGCTCAATTCCCATTATCTGTGGAACGACAGGATTTAATTGGGATCAATCATTGATCGAGCGAATCAACAAACGAAAAAGCAGCTGGGTCACCGCCAACAACTTCAGCCTGTCCATGGTCGTGATTCAGCAGGTTTTAAAACAGCTGGCGCAACTTCAAAGACTTATGCCGGGGGCGGCTTTCTCCATCACCGAAACACATCATATCGACAAGGTTGACAGCCCTAGCGGCACGGCTTTGAGCTGGAAAAGCTGGCTTGACATCGAGAACTGTCACATCGAGTCAAAACGTCTTTCAGATGTCAAAGGTCGTCATGATCTTGTTATCAACAACGCTTATGAAACCATCGAGCTCAATCATCAGGCTCACGATCGTGCCCTTTTTGCACAGGGCGCAATCTGGGCGGCTGAATTTGCGCTCAAACAACCTGATATAAACGGATTTCACACATTTGACGAACTGGTAAGGAGTGCATTATGAAACCACATCACCATTCACTTTACACCGCCATCATCACGCCAATGCGTGACGATGGCAACATTGATTTCATCAGTTTTAAAAACCTGCTTGAGATTCAACAAAAGGCCGATTGTGGCGTCGTTATCTTAGGCAGCACCGGTGAATCACTGGCTATCGATGATAAGGAGAAGCGCCAGATCGTACATTTTGTGATGGCACTAAATCTCAGCATTCCGGTGATCGTCGGCGTTGGCGGTTATCAGCTTCAACAACAACTGGACTGGATCGATTTTTGTAATTCCTATCACATCAGCGGCTACCTTTTGGTCACTCCCTTGTATGCCAAACCTGGAACCAAAGGACAAAGCCAATGGTTTGAAGCATTGCTTGACGCCAGTGACAAGCCCTGCATGCTTTACAATGTGCCCTCAAGAACGGGGATCCACCTAAGCGATGAGACCTTGTCTGCTTTAAAACATCACCCGAGACTCTGGGCACTGAAGGAAGCCTCCGGTGATATCGATCGCTCTAAATGCAGGGCTGTCTTATTAAAATTTAGCATTTATTACTTTCTCGAGCGTTTTGTCA
>JBMSHD010000078.1:0-10585 GCA_049416425.1 Francisellaceae bacterium
TCGATTTTGTATATGGATATACAAAATCTATTATGAGGCCCGAGGCACCCAGCCCTTCCGGCGCCATTTTAGGTAAAAGCGCTTTTCTTTTATCGACATTCGGCTGACACAGCCAGCTTTTGACGCTGGAGATAATTCGATTTGGTGTGGATTGTGCCTTGAATTTGGCATAATCGCCGACGATAATCGTCGAGTCAACTTGCCAGGGCAGGCAGATGTCTTCCTTTAAGACTTCTGTTTCAGCCGGAATGTAGAGAAAAGAAGGCATAAGTGATTTATGTTCAGTTTGTCCAGGCGCCTTAAATTGTGGAATCTCAAGCAGCTTAATTGGATCTTGTGAGTCGAGTGGTTTATAGGTAATGGCGCTGTTTGTGGTACCCAGATCAATCCCGATGACATATTTTGCATGTTCTGACATGATCTAGTGCACCTCTATTTTTGCTGCCTGGATGATGTCGGCATTGCCTTGATCAGAGAGGGTAGGCAAATGAATTCGATCAACCTTCCAGCCTTTATGAAGTAGAATACCACTGAATTGTTTCTGATTATGGATGTTGCCCGAAAGCTCAATGCTGTGACGGTCAAAATTTGGCTCCAGTGTGATCTTGCTGTCTTCGGCTTCTTCGCGGATGACGCTGATGCCGATGTGTTCTTTGATCATCTTCTGGCAGCCTTGATGGACAATACGAGCCGCCGCGGCAATCTCTTCGTCGGAGAAGGTGTCGATATTTTCATTGATAAAGTCGATAAAACGCCCTTTTTGCTGCAATAAGGCCAGAAGCTGCTTGGCGGATTGATGATCATCTGTATTTGTTTTGGCTTCCATAGGCGCTATTTCTGCAGATTTTTCAGCTGTCTGTATTGTCAGCTGCCCACAAAACAGCGCTTTAATACGCTGGGAGAAGGTCAGTTTTATTTTCATGCTCTTTCAGGTTGAACGATAAATTTAGGCTAAAGTGTAACGCACTATTTCTTTGATCACAATGTATCTTTAGTGAGTTTCAATTTTTGCCATTTTTCACGGCGGATAATCTCTGTCAACCAGATGCCGCCGGCTCCCAAAAGCAAAAGAACCATCATCAAGGCTGCCAGTCCATAAATGGGATGAATGTGCACAAGCATCAAGGCAATAAGAGGCGCGCCTCCACTTAGTCCATTGCCGATGCTATAAGAGAAGGCGCACCCCGTTGAGCGCCACTCGGGATCGAAGTTCTCGGCGAAAAGCGGCGAGATAGCGCCTTGAATGGCCGCCATCAAGACGGTCAAGATCGTTGTGGCCAAAAAAGTGAGACTGGGTTCTTTTGTTTGAATCAATAAGATCGCTGGAATGGCAAAGATAAACAGCAATGTTGAGGCAATATAAAAAAGTCGTTTGGCACCGATGCTATCGGCAAAATGACCAAAAAAAGGGTAGAACAGACAGGCCAGAAACAGGGTGGCGGAATTGATGATAAACGCCGTCTCTTCGCTTATATTGAGCTCGGTGATCTGATAGTTGACCAGGTAGGTGAAAACGAGATAGTAGAGAGAGGCGGCCATGGTGGTTAGAAGTGTCACGGCCACGATAGCCTTGTATTGTTTGAGCAATGAAGCAAAAACATTATGCCTTTTAGTACTTTTCGTCACGCCTTCACGGTAGTTAACTCGACGATTGAGATACAGATAGATGAAAAACAAAATGCCGCTTAAGGCAAAGGGCAGGCGCCATATCAGCTGATCGTGTCTGTGTCCAAATAATTCGCTGACGGCAAAACCGACGATGGATGCCAGAAGAAAGCCTAACGAGGAGATGGAAAACACGAGACCAACGGCTAGTCCTTTTTCTTCGTGATGGTCTTCAACTGACAGCGAAATTAAACCGGGGAACTGGCCACCGACAGAAAGCCCTTGAATGATGCGAAGTACAATAAGCATAATGGGCGCCCAGAGACCGATCATGTTATAATCGGGCAAGATGGCGACGATCAGCGTTGAGATACCCATAGCGATGACGCAGATGTTGATCATCATCTTTTGATCATAGCGATCGCTAAACCAACCGACGATCAAACCACCCAATGGGCGAACCAGAGAGCCGAGAAAGAAGGTCGAAAATGCCAGAAGCATGCTGATAAATCGGTCGTGGCTTGGGAAAAAATCGACAGCGATAAAGGTGGCAAAATAGATATAGAGCGAGAAGTCATACCATTCGATAATATTGCCGAAAGACAGGCGAATAAAGCTCTTGATTGAAGAGTTTGAGGATTCCATTTTTATGATCTTGTTTTAAGTTTGCAGGTGCATGTCATTCCCATGGTGACATAATCAGAAAGCGATTACAAATCGGTCACAGGAAAAAGAACAAAAAAATTGACTTGGTTTTCCTGCTTGCACACAGCAGTAGCGCATGTCTATAATAAACTGAAATTGAGTCAAGGATTTTACCGATGTTTAAAAAACTGGCGATGGCGGCAATCATTTCTTGTAGTTTTGTCGCAACGACTTATGTCAGTGCCGATGATATGAGTCTGGCAGGAACCGCTTTTAATTTTAATGTTAAAAGCCATACCGATTCTGCTATATATAAGCCGCTGGCGGCCTTTGTCAGCAATGGCAAAACCTATATCAAATTCTCTCCCGAGGTTACAAAGAATAACATGCCCTTGATTCTGGTCAATCGCCATTCCGGTAATCCCATTCCTGAGATTAGCTGGCAGAGCGATTTTATGGTTATCGATCAACCGACGACACAAATTGAGATTATGGATCCAAAGACCCAGAGTCGACTATTTAGCTTAAAGTTGTCTCAAGACTTCGATTATGCCAGCGTTCCGCCATCGCCTTATATTCTGCCTTCTGAATATGCTGGCAGCTTCGTCAGTTTTGGCCTTGGAGCGGCAACCATCGACAATAAAGGGTTTGGTTTTGCCGGTCAACTGGCGTTGGGAATGGATAAACAGATCTCAGGCGGTCTGCTGGGTGGTTTTGAGCTTGGCTATGAATACGATGCCAAACACACCAGTGATTCTGTCGAGGTCAAAAGCTGGAATATTAATCTTATGGCCAGAGCACAGTATCTGTTTCAATCCGGTTGGAATGTCATCGGTAAAATCGGTGGTGCCTATGTCAATAACAGTGATAGCGGCAATGACAGCATTGGCAACAGCGTGGCGCCTAGAGTCGGTCTTGCCGGCGGCTATGTGTTTGCCAATAATCTCGCATTACAGCTGGAATATGACTATCTGATCTCGACGTCTAAAGTCAACAGTGTCAGCACCATTTCCATCGGCATGACTTATCATTTTTAATGGCTATTTTAGCGATAGAAAAAACGTGATGAATATGTCTTGAGGTTTGACGTTTCCATTTTTCATGTACATTTAATTGTATGCCGTGTTTTATCTGATGATGAAATTGCTGAAAATTGCTGAAATTAATATCTTATTTTCTTGACTCATGCTATTGTCTGCAAGTGACTGAATCAATCACGGTCACGATTATGTTGAATAAATGCGAGTAAAAAAAATGGAAAATAGAATAGAAGGCACGGTGAAGTTTTACAATGAGACAAAAGGCTATGGTTTCATCAGCGTGCCCCAGGGAAAAGACATCTTTGTTCATGCCACGCAATTGGCGAATATCGGCGGGTTGTTGTATGAAGGACAGATGGTTTCTTTCGAGGCCAGAGAAGGGAAAAAAGGAGTTGAAGCCGTCAAAGTAGAAATCGTTTAAGTTATTGTCAATTTGCGCCTTGGCGCTTGAATCTATATTTTTTAATTCTTTAAAAGAAAAAATCTTTCTCATCGGCAGAAAAATACGATATTATTTTAGTTATCGCTTAGATCGTCAGTTTCAGGCATGGAATTGATTCCGGAGTTCGGACTGACGTTTGAGTGTGTGAAACAACAGGGGTGCCCATTGGCTGAGAGCATAGACCCTATGCGACCCTTTGTACCTGATCTGGTTAGTACCAGCGTAGGAAGTTGTTGATGTTTGGCCTCAAATTTTATCATGAGGCGGCGTCTTAATCCATCGATAAGGCGTTCTGAGACTTCATCTTGCGTGTATTAGCTGAATTTTAAAAATCATAGGAGCAATACATGACAACTAAAGACGATATGACTAAACACAAGGTGGTATCAACAGAATTAAGAAGTCCATATCCTTCCTCTGAAAAAGTCTATATTGGCGAGCTTAAGGTGGCGATGCGAAAAATCAAGCAGACAAAAACCGCGACTCGGGATGGCTTTGAGGAAAATCCCGATATCATCGTCTATGACACCTCGGGTCAATTCAGCGACGATAAATCTGATCATGATATAAGCAAAGGCATTGACAAAACCCGTTGTCAATGGCTAGAGAAAAACGCAGATATCGAGCGACTTTATGGCTATTCTGCCGCTTACACCAACAGCGTGGAAACCCACGGTTTTCCCTCACGCAGTCTGCCACTTCGGGCAAAAACGGGTAAAAACATCACCCAGATGCATTATGCCCGAGCCGGTATTATCACGCCTGAGATGGAATATATTGCTATCCGTGAGAACCTAAAACGTGCCAATTCCCATATCAGCGATCCTCTTCTTTTGAAACAGCATAGAGGCGAGAGCTTCGGTGGCAATATCATTGAGGATATCACGCCTGAGTTTGTGCGCCGTGAGATTGCAGCCGGTCGCGCCATTATTCCCTGTAATATCAATCATCCAGAGCTTGAGCCGATGATTATTGGGCGCAATTTCAGCGTCAAGGTCAATGCCAATATCGGCACCTCGGCGGTGAGCTCTTCCATCGCCGAAGAGGTTGAGAAGATGGTTATTGCCACGCGCTGGGGAGCCGATACGGTGATGGATCTATCAACCGGAAAGCATATTCATCAAACTCGAGAGTGGATTATTCGAAATTCACCGGTTCCGATTGGCACCGTGCCGATTTATCAGGCGCTGGAGAAGGTCGGTGGCGTTGCCGAGAACTTAAGCTGGGCGATTTTCAAAGACACGCTGATCGAGCAGGCCGAGCAGGGGGTTAGTTATTTCACCATTCATGCTGGTGTCAGATTGCAGTATATTCCCCTGACGGCGGAGAGGTTAACAGGTATCGTCTCAAGAGGCGGGTCGATTATTGCCAAATGGTGTATGGCGCATCATAAGGAGAGTTTTATCTATACGCATTTTGAAGAGATCTGCGAGATCATGAAGCGTTACGATATCGCCTTTTCACTCGGTGATGGTTTGCGTCCTGGCTCGATTTTAGATGCCAATGATGCCGCTCAGTTCGCCGAGTTAAAAACCTTAGGCGAGCTGACAAAAATCGCTTGGCAGCATGATGTGCAGGTGATGATAGAGGGACCGGGACACGTACCGATGCAGATGATCAAGACCAATATGGATAAAGAGTTAAAGGATTGTTTTGAGGCGCCGTTTTATACTCTGGGGCCGCTGGTGACCGATATCGCGCCGGGATATGATCACATTACCTCAAGCATTGGAGCGGCTCAAATCGGCTGGTATGGCACCGCCATGCTCTGTTATGTCACACCAAAAGAGCATCTTGGTCTGCCGGATAAGGAAGATGTTCGAGAAGGCATCGTCACCTATAAGCTGGCGGCACATGCGGCAGATCTTGCCAAGGGTTTTCCCGGAGCTCAGATTCGTGATAATGCGCTGTCCAAGGCACGTTTTGAATTTCGCTGGCTCGATCAGTTTAATTTAAGCCTCGATCCTCAAAAAGCACAGAGTTATCACGATCAAACACTGCCGAAAGAGGGACATAAGCTGGCACATTTCTGCTCGATGTGTGGACCGAAATTTTGTTCGATGAAGATTACTCAGGAGGTTCGAGATTATGCAGCAGCACTTGAGGTAACGCCTGAGAAAGCCTTAGAAAGTGGAATGTCTGAAAAAACCAGAGACTTTCTGGCACAAGGTGCGGAAATCTATCATCTGGCAGAGAAAGCATGAAAATAGCGATTATCGGCGCCGGTGTGCTTGGGCGCCTATTGGCTATGACCCTATTAGCACCATCTGAGGCAGAAATTAAGCTTAGCGTCTATGACAGAGCGCCTGATTTGAGGGGGATGGGCAGCAGCGGATTATCCGCCGCCGGCATGGTCGCTCCCGTCTGTGAGCTTTTAGAGCGAAATGGTGAGCTTTATCGACGGGGTGTGATCAGTCAGGGACTATGGTCGGACATCGATAAGCGGCTTGGTGGTGGCATTTATTCAGTACCTGGCACCGTAATTCTGGCGCATTATAAAGATCGAGCCGAATTAGATTATGCTGAAACGATGATTAAGAGCTTTTGTCCGGATACCAATGAAATCAAACGAAGCGATATTGCCGGTCTCAATGTATTTGGCATCAATGCTGATAAGCACCTGTGTCGGGATTATCTCTCTGTTGCTCGAGAAGGGGCGATTGATGTGCCGGCTTTCTTTGCCGCTTCTGCCAACTGGCTGTTGAATCATCCCGCTATCGATTGTCGCCTTTCATGTGATATCAAGGCGACTGATTTAGAGAAATTACGCCGTGATTATGACTGGGTCATCGATTGTCGGGGGCTCGGGGCAAAAGACAGCCTTGCTGGTTTATACGGTGTCAGAGGGGAGGCCATCGAGGTCTATGCACCCGAGGTCGATATTAAAAAAATCATTCGTCTGTGTCATCCGCGCCATCCGCTTTATATCGTGCCAAGAGCAAATCATCACTATTATATCGGTGCCACGGTGATTCACGGTGAGGATGGTTCGGCGATTTCAGTTAAGAGCATGATGGAGCTCTTAAGCGGCTTGAGCCTGATCGATTCCGGTTTTTTGGAGGCCAGAGTCATCAGCACAAAAACAGGGCTTCGGCCGACGCTGCCATCGGGCATGCCAAGCATTATCAAAAACGGTCGACTCATTCACATCAATGGGCTTTATCGGCATGGTTATTTATTAACGCCTGCGATTTGTCAGGAGTTAGTAGCGGATATTAAGGAGGGGGCATATGATACAAATTAGGGTAAATGGTCAGAGGATGCAATTGGAGAGGCCATTGACGCTGGATGAGTTTGTCAGATGGCGAAAAATAGAACTTGGCTTTAGCGCTATTGCTCTCAATATGCGCATTATCGCCAGGGAAAAACTGGCCGATTATACGCTTTCAGAGGATGATAGCATCGACATTATCACACCGATGCAGGGAGGATGACGATGGCATTGACATTATATGATCTGTCACTTCAATCGAGATTGATATTGGGCACGGCGCTCTATCACTCCATCGATGAGATGTTATCCTGTATCGCTGCGGCAAAGGTCGATATGGTGACAGTTGGGCTAAAACGTGAGCTAAATGGCGGTAAAGATAATCGATTTTGGCAGGCCATCAGTGCGACGGGTTGTCATCTACTGCCTAATACCGCCGGTTGTCGCACGGCCAAAGAGGCCATTATGATCGCCAATGCGGCTCGGGAGATTTTCAGCACCGAGTATATCAAGCTTGAGGTTATCGGTGATGATCTGACGCTTTATCCACATGGGATAGAGCTGATAAAAGCGACCAAAGAGCTAATAGCACAAGGCTTTAAGGTACTGCCTTATTGTCCCGATGATTATATTATCTGTGAAGCATTGGTCGAAGCCGGCTGCAAGGTGCTGATGCCTTTGGCTTCCTATATCGGTAGCGGACAGGGTCTTGTTAATATGCCGGCATTAAGACTTCTAAGGACGCGCTTTAATGATATCACGCTGATTATCGATGCAGGAATCGGTGCGGCTTCTGATGCCGTCAAAGCCATGGAGCTCGGTTTTGATGGTATTCTGTTAAACAGCGCGGTGGCCTTGGCTCAGAAACCAAAACAGATGGCTGAAGCATTTCATCTGGCCATAAAATCAGGTCGACTGGCTTATGACGCCGGAGTGATGCCAAAAAGAGAATTGGCACATCATAGTACCCCGCTTGCCGATACGCCATTCTGGCATCAATAATCACCTGAAAAACGAAAAAAAGATGAAAAAAAACAATATGGTAATGGCCGTTGGTGGACTGGATTGCAGCGGTGGTGCCGGCATCACGGTCGATTATGAGACGATCCATGATATGGGGGCTTATGCCTTGACGATTGCCACGGCGGTCACGGCACAGAATAATTCGGGGGTGATTTCCATCAACCCAGTCGATGACCAGGTTTTTTGTGATCAAGTCAGAGCCGTTGATCATTTGAAGCCGGCGGTGATCAAAACGGGTCTTTTGACCCGTTGTTATCAGATCGATGTCTTGTCAGATTATATCAAGCGAAATGATGGAGTTCAGCTTATTATCGATCCGGTGATGATGTCAGGCTCAGGTTGGTCTCTGGTCGGTGAAGCAGTGGTTGATCATATGATGAATGAGCTGGCTCCTTTGGCTTATCTGATCACGCCCAATCTCGATGAAGCAAAGAAGATGCTTACTCGATTGAAGAAGGGTGAGCCTGAGCAGATGGATACTCAAAAAATCAATAATGACCATCTCTTTGAATCTACTATAGAACTGGGCCGGCATCTTAAAAAGCACTTCTCATCGACGAATATATTACTAAAAGGAGGGCATGGCGATCATTTTCAGGCCTTGGATATTTTTTTTGATAAGACAAGGATTATTGGCTTTAATGGAGCGGTTTTTAATAAGAATCCACGTGGCACCGGTTGTAGACTTGCCTCGGCAATTGCCGCTAAGATGGCGAGGAATCAGGCGCTGACCGAGGCAATAACGATAGCCAAATGGCATATACATCATTTATTTTCAACGGCTGAAACCATTGTCGATGGTCGACATCGAATGAGAGATGAACGACGAGAAAATGATAAAGACCCATTGCCTGAGATTATCAATTTTAGCGCTTGTCGCCCTATTATTTGTGATAGGGGATTTAGAGAAATGGATCGCCATATTGGTTTTTATCCAATCGTCGATAGTCATATATGGGTGAAAAGGCTGGCGGCATGGGGAGTGAAAACGATTCAGCTTCGTATGAAAGACATGACAATGGACGTGATTGAAGCTGAGATTAAGCGATCGGTGGATATTGCCAGAGAAAATGGAGTTGCATTGTTTATCAATGACTACTGGCGGTTAGCTATAAAATATCAGGCCTATGGCGTGCATCTGGGACAGGAAGATCTGGAGCTGGCCGATTTAGTGCAAATATCTAGCGCAGGTCTTCGGCTTGGTATCAGCACGCATAACTATTATGAACTGGCTCGTGCCTTGAGTCTTAAACCATCTTATGTGGCATTGGGACCAGTGTTTGCCACCACAACAAAAAACATGCCCTACGGAATTCAAGGGGTAGCGCGATTAGTGGAATGGAAACAATTGTGCCAACAGTTACCTTTAGTCGCCATCGGTGGAATCAACGAGACAAACATGGAGCGAGTATGGCAGAGTGGCGTCGATGGTGTAGCGGTGATAAGCCTTGTTACCAAAGCCTCTAATCCTTGTCGTGTTGTGCAATATGCAATCTCTTGTGATCCCGAAGTAGCTATTGATGATGCTTAGATCTAGTGCTTAGGCTGAGGTGTATTTCCGGTAAGGGTAGATGCCTCTTTACTATATGTATTTAATCAAAATAATATTGATGAATCCAATAGGCGAGAGGTTGTATTAATAGAGCAAGAACGGCAAGACCAATAAAATTGGAAATGAGTTGGTCTTTGATAATTTCATGAATATGTTTTGGATAGTCAAGAACATAGCCTGCGTACATGACAATAATGCTACCGATCAATAGCACTAATGAGGTAGCTATCACCGATGCCAGAAAATAGGGAAGACGGAATCTGAAATAGAAAAAATTAAAAAAGATAAGTTCGATAATAACACAGATAAAAAGAGCGATAGTGTTGGATATCATCCCATGCCAGGCATCAATAAAGACGGTATGATAAGCGGTAGTATTGATGAAAAAATCAGGAGTATTCAGTGAGTTTATGATATTTCCATAGCCGATCATGATAAAATTACCAAGTATCATAAAAAGGACGATAATTAGAATTGGCCAGCTGCTTCTAACGCAGGTTCTAAGAAGGTTTAAAAGCAGCAATGTAATCAAACGCAACACAAAACCGCTATAGATTGAGAGGCCAAAAACTGAAATCATTCTGTGGCCGATGAGATTAGCGGTGAGATCCAGTGCGACCATTATGGGAAGCAGAATGGCGATAAGTTTCCAGGTTTTTAGCTGCCACAACAACTCTTTTTTCTGCAGCGTATTCATTTTTCAACCTTTGCCTGTAAAAACTGAGCCAGTTTAGGATACAGCTCATCAAGCAGGCGTTGCCTCCCGGATTGAGCCATTGGCAGCGTCAGGGTGATCTCAATTAATTCTTGCGCCATATGGCAGGCATCGAGTTTGAGTCTATCGTTGCGTTGAAAATATTCACGTAGTTCGTCCATCTCAGTTAAGGATCTCTGTTGTCGTGAGCTTAAACGCCCTTGATTGGTCACATAGGCCACATAGATGGTATGATTTTTTATGATGAGCTCTGATATCATGAAACGTACGGGGCGATATCCCAGACTTTCAAGATAATAGGGAACGCGCGCAAAATAACTTCCTTTTTTTCATGGCGAAATATCTTCCAATT
>JBMSHD010000079.1:0-10485 GCA_049416425.1 Francisellaceae bacterium
TTAACATCCAATCTGTATATTTATTGCGCTGAATTTTAATAAGACAGCCCTGGCAAATTCTCTGATCTTCTGAACAGCAGCTGGCCTTAACGAGAAAAGAATCGCAAATCGTCTATTATCGAATAAAAGAGGATAAGGTGATGATAATATTGCAAACACTTCAAGCGCTGTATTGCCCGATGAGCAATAGTTTTCCAGTTGTTATAAAACGGGCTAAACAAAAACGAGGAGATGAAAATGACTAAGGTTGAGATGATTAATTGTCAGGATGCCTATGAGCTAATCAACAGCGGCAAAGCAAAGCTCATCGACATTCGTGCTGCCGATGAATATGCGCGAGAAAATATCGCCTCAAGTGATAATATCGGCGTCGATCAGCTATCGGCAAGGAATTTCAGCGATCATGATACACTGATTTTTCATTGTCAATCTGGAGTGCGTACCAAAAATGCGATTCCTCTACTTCAACGATTGGAGAATAAAAAATTATTGATTCTTGAAGGTGGATTGACGGCGTGGAAAAAACAGGGACTTCCTGTCAATAGTAATAAAAAAGCGCCGTTGCCAATCATGCGTCAGGTTCAGATTATTGTTGGATTCATGGTAATTGTGGGTGTTGTGCTTGGTCTGACTTTATCCCCCTGGTTTGCATTGATCAGTGCCTTTTTTGGTGCCGGTTTGCTTTTTGCTGGCATTTCAGGCTTTTGTGGGCTTGCCAGCTTGTTGATGCTTTTGCCCTATAATCGACGTTAATATCGGCAAAGGTGCGGAATGTCGGTTGAATGATTAGTATTACAATTACTAAAACAGGCAGTCTGTTTGTGTTAAAATAAACCGCATTTTAGAAAGTAAAGGAAATAGATATGCTGGTTGTAGTGATGGGCAGCACCAATATTGATTTAATCGTAGAGGTTCCTCATATTCCTGCCCCTGGGGAGACGATTCTTGGAAATAATTTTCAGCAGCATAATGGTGGTAAAGGCGCCAATCAGGCCGTTGGCGCCAGAAGATTGAATAAGGAGGTTCAATTTATTACAGCTATTGGCAGGGATGCATTGGGAGAAAAGGTGGCGGATGATTTGGTCGATGAAGGTTTTAATAGCGATTATTTCTTTAAGAAGGATAAGCCGACAGGAGCAGCTTTGATTTCGGTTAGTAACAAGGGTGAAAACAGTATTTCGGTGGCATCTGGAGCCAATGGTTGCCTGGAGGCTGTCGAAGTCAGGCGTGCTGTTGATGCAATTATGAAAAAAAGCAAAGCGAAGAGGGATGCCGTTTTTTTGACGCAATTGGAGACATCTATTGAAACGGTTGAAGCATTTGCAGAGGAAGCTCGAAAATATGACGCCTGCTTTATTCTCAATCCAGCACCGGCTAGAAAATTGCCCGAGGCGCTTTATAAAAACATCGATTTGATCACCCCGAATGAAACTGAGGTGACGAGTCTGACAGGCATAGAAGTCAGCGATGATAACAGCATGGAGCACGCGGCAAAATGGTTTATTGCCAAGGGGGTCAAGCAGGTTATTATCACTCTTGGTGCTAGAGGGTATTATGTTTTTGACGGCAATAGTGGGAAATTTTGTCCGTGCTGTGTCCGGTGTGCTGTCGATAGTACCGGTGCTGGAGACGCGTTTAATGGTGCGATGGCCGTTGGTTTGTCTCAGGGGCTCTCTATCTATCAGGCCGCTGAATTTGCCAATATCACGGCGGCCGAATCGGTGATGCACCGTGGTGCACAGCCTTCATTTCCACGCTTAAACGCACTGATTGATAAAATCAGCAGCGCGGATATCAGAGAAAAATTATCAGGCATATAGCTCTCGGCGCCTATGAAAGACAATGTTTCATATCGAATCTAACTTCAACCAAGAAGGAATTAAATCATGTTCATCTTATCCTCATACCCTGTTGCCGTGGTCTTTTGTATTATCACCATGCTTTGCTGGGGTTCATGGGCAAACACGCAGAAACTGGCAACAAGATCGTGGCCATTTCAGCTATATTACTGGGATTATGCACTGGGAACCTTAATTATTTCATTTTTAATCGCCATTACCATGGGTAGCTATGGTGACTATGGTCGTCCTTTTTTTCATGATTTGGCACAGGCTTCGCTTCATGCATTGGCGTCTGCTTTTATCGGTGGAATCATCTTTAACTTAGCCAATATTCTGTTGGTTGCCGCTATCGATATTGCCGGGATGGCGATCGCTTTTCCGTTGGCAATTGGACTCGCTCTTGTTCTAGGGGTGATGATTAACTATGTGGAGACACCGCTTGGCAATGCTTTTCTTATCTTTTCTGGTGTCACTCTTGTGGCTTTAGCGATTGTTTGTACGGCAATGGCCTATAAAAAAATCAGTACGGCTAAATCGACACACGTCTCTAAAGGGATTGTAATTGCGATTATATCCGGTGTATTAATGGGCTTTTTCTATCGCTTTGTTGCCAGCAGCATTACAGCGGATGTCTATACGCCACAAAAGGGGTTGATGACAGCCTATTCAGCCAGTTTTATTTTTGCAACAGGTATTTTTATTTCGAATTTTGTGATTAACGGTCTGATGATGAAATTTCCCATTAGCGGAAATCGCTTGGCTTTTCGGGATTATTTTAAACAAGGCACACCATGGCTTCATTTTATCGGCATTCTGGGAGGTGTGATTTGGGGTATTGGATCAACATTGAATTTTATTGCATCGAATATTGCCGGAGCCGCTATTTCCTACGGCTTGGGTCAGGGAGCGACTTTAATTGCCGCGATTTGGGGAGTATTTGTCTGGAAGGAGTTTGGCAAAGCGCCGAAAGGGACGAATAAATTACTTGTCTTGATGTTTATGCTTTATATTGCAGGTCTCACTTTAATTATCGTCTCTAAGCTTGTGTAGCCGAATTCGATGATACATCCATCTTATTCCCCTAGAACATCAACCCCTTTAGGGATAATGAAATTATAAGTTGCCAGTGGAATCTTTGCATGGGTTTCATCATAGAAGGTGACGATGGTTTTCTGCCCGGTTTCTGTGCCAATGGTGATCTTGTCTAGCGTGTTTCCAGCAAAGCGGATATCAACGTAGGAAATCAAGGCCTGATCACCGTTTTTGGGCGTCAGTCGATAGCTGTTATCATCAAGTTTCTCGACGTTAAACAAGGCGTTGAGCGTTTCTTTGTCACCGGTCAAAAGCAATAAGTAAGGCGCATCGGATACCTTGCGCGGGACGTTTTGAATCGTGACCTGCTGTAATTCCTTATCATAATTCCACAGCTTGTTGCCGTTAGACAGGAGCAGCTGTTCATTGGGAGAGTCGATCTGCCATTTGAAATAGCTAGGCTTGGTTACCCACATCTGCCCTTGACTTAATTGGTTGATATTCTGAGCGGGATTGACAAGACGCTGCTTAAATTTTGCCTGAATGTTGTCATAGGCCACCAATTTATCAAACAGTGTGGGGTCAACGGATTGCTGTGTGTTTTGATGCTCTTGTGCCATCGTAGTTGCCGGCTCCAAAATCATCAAAGCGCTACAACATGCAAAGAGGATAACCTTTTTTATTTTCATCGCTTTTACCTTTTAATTAACACATCGCGCATGCCATTTGACTGCACTTCGCTGACAATGCCGGCGGCTTCCATGTCTTCTATCAGCCTGGCCGAGCGATTATAGCCTATGCGCAGACGTCTTTGGATGTTGGAGATTGAGGCGCGCTGTGAGTCGATGACGATTTTAACCGCCTCATCATAAAGCGGATCTTTTTCTCGCTCATCCGTCACCTCACTGCTGTCTTCCTCGCTGGTGGTGAGATTGTCGATATATTCTGGTTCTCCCATCTGTTTCCAGGCAGCAACCACACGGTGGACTTCATCATCATCGACAAAGGCACCATGAACCCGGTGAGGCACGCCTGAGCCAGGTGGCAGATAAAGCATATCGCCATTGCCGAGTAAGGCTTCGGCTCCCTGTTGATCCAATATGGTGCGAGAGTCAATCTTCGAGGATACCTGAAAGGCGATTCTTGTCGGGATATTGGCCTTGATAAGACCGGTGACGACATCGACTGAGGGTCTTTGCGTTGCCAGAATAATATGAATGCCAGCGGCTCGAGCTTTTTGTGCCAGACGGGCGATAAGCTCTTCAACTTTTTTACCAACGACCATCATCATATCGGCAAACTCATCGGCGATGACGACGATAAATGGCAATTTCTCTAAATCGGGAGCTTGAGCTTCTTCACCAGGATGGCGTTTTTGCCACAGTGGATCTTTAAGCGGCTGACCACTTTTCTGGGTACCGGTAACCTTTTCATTTAAACTGGCGATGCTTCTGACTCCAAGGGCGGCCATCAATTCATAACGTCTGTCCATCTCTTTAACACACCATCTAAGCGCATTGGCAGCCTCTGTCATGTCGGTGACAACGGGCGTCAGAAGATGCGGAATGCCTTCATAGATGGAAAGCTCAAGCATTTTTGGGTCGATCATGATCAGGCGCAGATCATCGGGTGACGATTTATACAGCATACTTAAAATCATGGCATTGACGCCGACGGACTTTCCAGATCCTGTGGTTCCGGCCACCAGAAGATGAGGCATCTTAGCCAGATTGGCAATCTCTGGAGTTCCTGAGATATCGACGCCGATGCCAATGGTGACCGGTGAGTTGGATTCCTTGAATTTTTTGTGAATCAGGATTTCTTTGAGTCTGACCATCTCCCGTTTCTGATTTGGAATCTCAATGCCGACATAGGGTTTTCCAGGGATGACTTCAACGACGCGAACGCGAGTGGTTGACAGGGATCTGGCTAAGTCTTGTGCCAATCCCGAGAGTTTACTGACCTTAACGCCTGCTGCCAGCTCGATTTCAAAGCGGGTGATCACAGGTCCAGGATAAGCACCGACGACTTTTACCTGAATACCAAAATCGGCCAGCTTCTCTTCGACTAAGGTCGACATGCGATCCAAAAATGCCTGAGAAATGCCTTCATTGACACGTTCCGGTGGATCGAGAAGCTCGAGAGATGGCAGTCCGGTTTTTTTATCGGTTTTGGCTTTGCCGGTCTTTTGTTTCTTGCTGTTATTCTTTGCGGCCTCGCGCTGCTGTATCAGCTCCTGTTGCAGCGATTGATAGGTTTCCTTGCTGTCGTTTTCAATCACCGTCTCGATATCAAAGACAGGTAAAACGGATTTGTCAAGTTCACGAAATTGAAGATGTTCGATTTTTGATTCTTCCAACAGGGGGGTATCGAAAGTTGGCAGTTGAGTTTCTTCTCGTTGTACTTGCTGTTTTTGAAATCTTTTTTGCGCTCGTTCCTCGGCTTTGGCCTGTTTTCTTGCCGCTTTTTCTTCACGCCAGGAATGAAGTCCAAGGATACTTTTATGCCATGCTTTCTTCAAAGCTCGGGTGATAAGGCTGGAAAGATCAAACAGCAGCGAAATCCAGTAACCGCCGGATAAGAGTGTCAGGCCGAGAAAAAGGCCAACTATCAGCATCAAAATGCTGCCAGGCGTGCTAAGATAGCTCACCATGTATTGCGATACGATCTGGCCGAGAATGCCGCCTGATCCTTCGGGCATGGAGTTTGAAAACACAGACAAAGCAATCTCTGCCAGGGTGGAGCCCGATACAAACAGCAATAAAACGCCGAACAGCCGCATCAGCATCAAAAGGCTGCTGGACTCGGCGAAGCTTTTTTTCTCAACAAAAGACAGCCACATGCCGTATATCATAATAAATGGCAACACGAAGCCAAAAACACCTAAGACGGCGAGAATGAAGTTGGCGCTATAGGCACCGATGATGCCGGCATAGTTGTGAACAGTCGCTGAAGAGCGTGTTACCGTCCAGCCTGGATCTGTTGTGCTATAGGAGAAAAGCGACAACAAAAGAAACAGCACAATGGCGCCATAGATGACGAGAAAGGCGACGCGCAGACGCTCGGCAAGCAAATGGTTGAGCTCGACCGGTCTGTCAGATGGTCGGTCACGTTTTTTGGTGATTTTTTTCGTTTTTTTAGTCACGAAGCCTGCTTATTCCGTTAGGGTCATTGATATTAACTGCCCTTAATTATATCCGAAATACTGGCAAAATATCGAGTCGAAAATTCACGGAGGGAAATCTGTCAAATGATGGGCAACTGGTATATACTGATAGCGTGAAAATATAACCCGATACAACGACTGGAAACTATGAAGAATCAGCAGGATGCCATTGAGCATGACAGAATTGAAACCGGCGATGACAAGATGACGCACTTCGGTTTTGAAGAGGTCAGATGGCAGGATAAGCAGAAAAAAGTCGCCGATGTTTTTCATTCCGTGGCGGCTCGATATGATCTTATGAATGATTTGATGTCTCTGGGAATTCATCGTCTGTGGAAGAAATTCACCATCGCCAAAGCCGCGGTTAAACCGGGGCAGAAGGTGCTGGATCTGGCTGGTGGTACCGGGGATCTTGCCTTTGAGTTCACCCGAAAAGTCGGCATCAATGGCAAGGTGATCTTGAGTGATATCAATGCCTCGATGCTTGAGATTGGTCGTGAAAAGCTGACTAATAAAGGGGCGATTGGCAATATCGACTATGTTCAAGCCAATGCCGAGAGTCTGCCGTTTGCCGATAATTATTTTGATCTTATAACCATCTCGTTCGGTCTTAGAAATGTCACAGACAAGGAAGCGGCTATCGCCTCAATGTGTAGAGTGTTAAGACCCGGTGGCAAGCTGATGGTGCTTGAGTTTTCCAAGCCGCTTTTGCCGGTGCTCTCTAGAATTTATGATGATTATTCTTTTAAAGTATTGCCGATAATGGGGCGTCTGATTGCCAATGATGCCGATAGTTATCGCTATCTGGCCGAATCCATTCGTCGGCATCCGGATCAAGAAACGCTGAAACAGATGATGCTCGATGGCGGTTTTGATCGAGTGGATTATCACAATTTAAGCGCCGGCATCGTCGCGCTTCATATCGGTTATAAATACTGAGGTGAGCAATGGAAATCGATATTGCCGGGTTGCTTGATACTATTTTTAACCGACTTTTGAGATTGGATCCACAGGCCGATTATCTGCTTAGACAGCTTGGTGATTCTCCGCTTATCGTTGAGGTCAGCGATATCAACATGGTGATTTGCTTTAGGCCACAAGCGAATCGGTTGTCGATCGACTATGCAGCAGATGAAGACGGAAATAACCGCCTATCGGCGACTATCGGTCAATTTGTGGCAATGATGATTTCTAAGGCACCGCAGAGCTATATCCAAAAAGGTATGATCGATTTTGATGGTGATTTCAGAGTGCTTGAGGCTTATCAGCATTTCTTTCAGGCGCTGAGACCAGATCTTCTCTATAGTCTAAGCGAAAAAAGTCGACTGCCGTTGACCGATCTTTTATATAAGCCAGTGGCGGCGCTTGAAAGCTGGCTTAAAACAAGCTCGAAGGAACTGGCGATTGATTTTGTCGATTTTATTCAACATGAACGAAGACTGTTTCCTTGCAAGGAAGAGGTCGAGGATTTTTTCGATGAGATTCAGTGGCTGAAACAAGACGGTGACAGGGCGATTTTGAAACTTGAGGCTCTTGAGCAGGCATTCAACAGGGAAGCCAATGATGCATTGGTTTAGAAAATGGTTGAGATTTATCTATATCAGCTATGTGCTTAACCGTTATAATATTACCGCCCTTTTAACCAATCTGCCATTATTGAGGGTTTTACGCCCGCTGGTATATTTGAATCCACTGTATTTTTTCTCCTACCGAAAACTTTCACGTGGTGAGCGAGTCAGGCTCGCGCTTGAAAAGCTGGGTCCTATTTTTATCAAATTTGGTCAGGCGTTATCGACTCGCCGAGATTTATTGCCGTCTGATCTTTCAGATGAGCTTGCTAAGCTTCAGGATCGTGTGCCGCCTTTTTGTGGTGACTATGCCAGAGGCGTCATTGAGAAAGCGCTGGGTAAACCAATCGATGAAGCCTTTTTGGCCTTTGACTATAAGCCGCTGGCCTCGGCCTCCATCGCTCAGGTTCATAGTGCCGAAATTGAGGATGGTAAAAAAGTAGTGGTCAAGGTATTAAGACCCAACATTGCTAAGGTGATGAGACAGGATACCGAGCTTTTAAGAACATTTGCCGTTATGATTGAGCGCTATATTCCGGCATCAAGACGCCTGAAACCGGTAGAGGTGGTCGAGGAGATTTCAAGAAATCTGTTCGATGAGCTCGATTTATTGAGAGAGGCGGCCAATGCCTCCCAGCTTAAACGAAACTTCAAAGACAGTCATATTCATTATGTTCCGGAGGTCTATTGGTCGTATTGTCGCAAAGAGCTTCTGGTGATTGAAAAGATCAAGGGAATTCCTGTGGCCGATATCGAGGCCTTGAAGGCCAAAGGGGTTAATTTAAAACTTTTGGCCGAGCGCGGCGTTGAGATTTTCTTCACTCAGGTGTTTAGAGACTGCTTTTTTCATGCCGATATGCATCCGGGAAATATCTTTGTCGATGCCACAACTCCCAAAGATCCTAAATATATTTCGGTTGACTTCGGCATTGTTGGCACGCTGACAAGAGAAGATCAGAACTATCTGGCCGGCAATTTTCTGGCTTTTTTCAAAAGAGATTATAAACGGGTCGCCGAGCTTCATATTGAATCGGGATGGGTGCCGCCCGAGACCCGGGTCGATGAGTTTGAGTCGGCAATCAGAACGGCTTGCGAGCCGATATTTGAAAAGCCGCTGGCCGATATCTCATTTGGCATGACGCTTCTGAGGCTGTTTCAGGTCGCCAGGCGTTTCAACATGAGCGTGCAACCCCAGCTGGTGCTTTTGCAGAAAACGCTTTTGAATATCGAAGGTCTAGGGCGAGTATTATATCCAGAGCTAAATCTGTGGACGACGGCCAAGCCATTTCTTGAGAATTGGATGAAATCAAGAGTCGGCTTTAAAGGCTTCATCAAACGCAGCATCGAACATCTTCCCACCATATCCGAGAAGCTGCCAGAGGCGCCGGATTTGATTTTTGACATTTTGCAGGCACTCCAGCGTCAATATCAGCGACATCCTCATAAGACACCGCTTGAAAATGAAAAATCCATGCGTCGGTACAGACGTCGCGGTTTTGTGCTGGGAATCGGCTTGGCGCTGTTTGGTTTTGGGCTTCTGTATACCGGCATGGATGATGTGCTTGACATGATTCAGAACTTTATGAGTCGTCATGCCATTTCGCTGACAATTCTTGGCGCGCTGACTATTGTGTGGTATTTTCTGACAAGACCAAAACCGTAAACTTAGGATTGACCTATGTCTGATTGTATATTCTGCAAAATCGTCAGCGGCGAGATTCCCGCCGATAAGCTGTATGAAGATGAGCACTTTGTGGTTTTTCACGATATCGCACCGGCGGCGGAAATTCACGTGTTGGTGATTCCAAAAAAACACATCACCAGTTTTTTCGATCTGGCTCCCGAAGATCATGATCTCATGGGTCAGCTGACATTGTCTATCCCCAAGATTGCCGGAATGCTGGGGCTTGAAGAAGGTTTTAAAACGTTGATCAACACAGGGCATGGCGGTGGGCAGAAGGTTTTCCATCTCCACTATCATATTCTAGGTGGTCGCCAGCTTAAGCGGACGATTGGCTGATTGCCGTTGACTCATAGCATCGGCGATATCAATGCTTGAATCAGCCGATGATTTTTAATCGTTTTATGCTTGTTCTTACAGGTTCTCGCAGCTAATATTGCCACGCTGTGACAGAAAACAGGAAGTGATATAATCGTTAAGTGATTTGCACCTTCTGAGTGATTTTCGTGCCATCTCTCGCTTGTATATCAAAGTTTATATAGTCACCACCTTTAACAGTCTTGCCGCGCATATCAAACTGTAAAAAAATATAACTGTTTTTAGAAATACAACCTGAGGGCAACTGCCAATCTATTTCATGCGCTGAGATACTGCTATTAATCCTACCATTAAGTTTGCCACTCATATGTGTCACCTCCATTGGCCCACAAAGTTTGAAATCGGTGTCTTTCAGGACAAGAACTCCGACTTTTTTCCAATTATTTTCGACTCCAGCAGGAAATTCATAACGACTATAATAAGCCACCGGAGTCGAATAATTTTTTATAGGGTTATCGATATAGATCCCTCTTTTGCTGTTGATTTTCGTCTGATCGCTAAAAGTTATTTCAATATTAAGACTGAAGGCATCACTGCTTGGCTGATCCGGATCATGGGTGCCAAGCCTGAATTTGGTGTCAGATGCCGATGTGACATTATTCAGAGTTATTGTGTCTGAATCTCCACTTGACATATTGTGATTATAGAGAGAAACCCAGTTACTGCTTCTGGAAATCTTGACAGAATCGATAGGATACATCAAGTTGGCATCACTATTATCTGTCAATGCCTGGAATATATTGTAGGTAGCATTCCAATCGTCTATCACCGCCGTTGAGGTATCGATCAGCGGCTGGGCATTGAGTTTTGGGTAGAAGC
>JBMSHD010000080.1:0-10475 GCA_049416425.1 Francisellaceae bacterium
TCGTATGAACAATATGAATACAATAATGGGAAGTTATTTTGAGCGCGTTCCTTTATTCTGTGTTCCATAAATTTTTGCGCTTAATCGTTGCGGCAATTGAATCGTGAGGAGTCCAAACATCGACAATGCCAACAGCACAAATAACGCCATCAGGGTAATAATAACGAAAGGCTGCTGAAAGAATAACTGGAAGGAAAGACCAATTTTGGTAATCAAAATACCGATGGCGGCGTAGGCTATCGCCATACCCAAAACATAGGCCAACGCCAGAGAAAAGCCTTTAGCACGCGAATTATTTCGACCAACGACAATGCTGGTTATAATCGGCAGCATCGGCAACACACAGGGTGTCATCGCCAGCAGCAGTCCAATACCCAGATAGGCAAACAACATCCACCAGTTGTGGCCAGGCGCACTCATTGTCGATACCACACCGCCATCAACAGCGATGGTCTTACTCTCGGGTAGAAGGCAGTAGTCCTGAGTGCAGCCCTGATACTGGACGATTAATTTTGCCTCTTTTGCCACAAATCCCGTTATCGGCACATCGAGCATCAACGCCTGATCATAAACCTCGCCAAAAACAGGGTTGTCTACCGCCGGTGGATAGATGATCCTGCCGACTCTGGCATCTGATGAATCGACAAGTTTAACCTGAATTTTATCTTTATAAAGATGCGTGTCGCTCGGAATAGCCCATTGAAGCTTAATATGACCCTGCTCTTGTTGGGCATTTACGGTGATTTTCTTTACCTCACTGGATTTATCGTACCCAGCATAGGATATATTCGGCGATGAAGGCAGGCTCAAAAGCCGATCAAGCGCATTTTCCTTAGCACTGGCCATACTAAAGAGCAGTAAAAAAAGCAACGACATGGTGCCTATACAGACTCGCTTTACCATTAGTATTCCAAAATTCATAGGATGACAAAACTCAATTATGGTTAAATTTAGACTTTATGTAAACCAGACAATGGCATTTTTTAGACAACCTGCCCACATGCCCAACCCGAGGCCCATGCCCATTGAAAGTTATAACCACCCAGCCAGCCGGTGACATCCACCACCTCACCGATAAAATAAAGTCCCTCGACGTTTTTTGCCATCATGGTTTTTGAAGACAACTCGTTGGGATCAACACCACCGAGCGTCACTTCAGCCGTACGATAGCCTTCACTTCCAGCAGGTTTAAGTCGCCAATTTTGAAAAACATCAGCCACCTCCTTTAAGGTTAGCTGTGCGATATCGGCAAGCTTACGGCTCAAGAGATTCTCCTCAACAAAGACCTCAACCACGCGTTTAGGCAAAAACTGACAAAGAATCGTTTTAAGCTGCTTCACGGGTTCGTTTTCACCGGCCTCGACTAAGCGATCAAACAGCGGCACTTGCGGCAATAATCGCACCATCACCGTTTCACCCTCACGCCAATAGGACGATATCTGCAAAACCGCCGGACCGCTGATTCCTCGATGTGTAAACAGCACATTCTCACGAAATGAGATATGCGAATTGCTAAGCTCTGCTTCGATGGAAATGCCGCTTAGCGATGAGAATTTCAGCTTATCGGGTTCAGAGAGTGTAAAGGGGACAAGCCCGGCTCGTGTGGGTAGCACCTTGATGTCAAACTGTCTGGCAATCTGATAGCCAAAGCCGCTGGCGCCCATCGTTGGAATCGAAAGCCCACCGCTGGCGATAACCAGCGCATTTGTGTCAAAATTCTCATGAATCGTCTTAAGTCTGAAACGGCCATCATCCTGTTTTTCGACCCGATCGACTGCCATGGATAACATCAGTGTGACGCCTTGTTTTTTGATCTCGCGAAGCAGCATGTCGACGATCAACTGCGACTTACCATCACAAAACAGCTGTCCCAGCGTCTTCTCATGATAATCGATACCGTGACGCTCCACCATGGCGATAAAATCCCACTGCGTAAATCGCGTAAGCGCAGACTTACAGAAATGCCGGTTGCTAGAGAGATAACGATCCGCTTCAATATAGTAGTTGGTGAAATTGCAGCGCCCACCACCTGACATCAGAATTTTTTTACCCGCCTTGTTGGCATGATCGATGACACAGACTCGACGTCCGCGCTTTGCCGCCTCGATCGCACACATGAGCCCCGAAGCGCCAGCCCCAATGATAATAACATCAAATTTCATCGTCGGCTTTCAAATCAGCTTCCAGCTTCTGCCACAGCGGCACGTCCCCCGACTTTTTTGCCAGCAACTGCATATATTGCTCATGTTCTTTTAAAGGAATCGCCCGATCGTAGAGATTCTTAAGCCTGACATTCCGATCAGCACGCCAGCCCATTCTGCTTTCATTCTTTGCCTCACCAACTCCTGTTGCCTGTGAGAATTGCAACGATGTCTGTCCGCCGGTCATAAACAGATAGACATCTGCCAAAATCTCGGCATCTAAAAGTGCGCCATGCCGTGTACGATGCTTATTGTTGACACCATAACGCGCACACAGCGCATCGAGGTTATTCTTCTGCCCTGGATGCCTCTTACGCGCCATGATCAGCGTATCGACAATTCTGCAGTGATCTTCAACAGCTCCCCACTTATTGGCCTTAAGCCGTCCTAACTCCCAATCGATAAAGGGCACATCGAATGCGGCATTGTGGATAACGAGCTCAGCACCAGCCAGATATGACATGATCTCATCAATTTTATCTTCAATCAGCGGCTTATCCGCCAGAAAATCATTGCTGATGCCGTGAACCTGAAAGGCACCGGCCTCAACCTCGATATCAGGCTTGAAATAAAAATGCAGATGATTACCCGTGAGCTTTCTGTCGATCATCTCGACGGCACCAAACTCGATAATTCTGTGCCCCTTTTTAAAATCAAAACCCGTAGTTTCAGTATCTAGAAATAGTTGTCGCATCATCTGTGTTGTCTATTCTTATGCCATAAAACAGGCAGATTATAGCATAAAAAAAACATAAACCAGCAAAAGATATGCTACACTGACGCTCTCTACAATCAGCCTCTATTTCTAACTTATGAAAAAGATCCAGCGCGCCTTGATAAGCGTTTCCGATAAACACGGTATCGTTGAATTTGCCAAGACTTTATTCGATCTGGGTGTTGAAATTTTATCAACCGGTGGCAGTGCTCGGCTGCTACAACAGCACGGCATTCCCGTTATCGAGGTTTCGGATTATACCGGCTTCCCGGAGATTATGGATGGGCGAGTCAAGACGCTTCATCCAAAAATTCACGGCGGTCTCTTAGGCAGGCGCGATATCGATGGTGAGATAATGAAAAAACTTGATATTGCTCCCATTGATATGGTTGTGATCAATCTCTATCCCTTCAAACAAACCATAGAAAATCCAAATTCCAGCCTTGCCGATATCATCGAAAACATCGATATTGGCGGACCTTCGATGTTAAGATCGGCCGCTAAAAATCATAAGGATGTCACGGTAGTCTGTGATCCTGATGATTATAAAAATCTCACCGCGACACTTCTTGATCATAATGGCGCCATCGATGCCGATAGGCGTTTTCAACTGGCGGTCAAAGCCTTTGCCCACACCGCTGCCTACGATGGCACGATCGCCAATTATCTCAGCCGCCTCGATAGCGTGAAAAAACCCGGACAATTTCCTAAGTATCTCAATCTCAGCTATCATAAATCTCAGGATTTACGCTATGGTGAGAATCCTCATCAGCAGGCGGCTCTTTATATCGAAGCAGATTATCATGGTGTGGCCGTCACCAACAGCCAACAGCTGCAAGGCAAGGCGCTCTCTTATAACAATATCGCCGATACCGATGCAGCTTTTCAATGCGTGAAATCTTTCGCCACACCGGCTTGCGTCATCGTCAAACACGCCAATCCCTGCGGTGTGGCCACAGCCCATACGGCCTATGAGGCCTATAATAAAGCCTATGCCTGTGATTCGACCTCTGCCTTTGGCGGCATCATCGCCTTTAACATTGCTCTTGATGCTCAAACGGCACAAAAGATGATCGAGCAACAGTTTGTCGAGGTCATCATAGCGCCGGCTTTCAGTGGCGAAGCCGTTAACATATTGGCCAGCAAGAAGAATATTCGCCTGCTTCAAAGCAAAGACATCACCGGAACAAAAACCACCGATATGGAATTGAAAAAAATCGAAGGTGGCCTTTTAATTCAGGATAAAGATGAGCTTATCATTCGCTCACAGGATCTACAGATTGTAAGCCAGGTAAAACCGACTACCGCCATGCTGGAGGATCTTCTGTTTGCCTGGAAGGTGGTGAAATATGTCAAATCCAATGCCATCGTTTATGCCAAAAATGGCCAGACTATCGGTATTGGTGCCGGGCAGATGAGTCGGGTGTTTAGCTCGAAAATCGCCATCGATAAGGCAACTGAAGCCCAACTTGAAATCAAGAATACCGTCATGGCCTCGGATGCTTTTTTTCCATTTAGAGACGGCGTTGATGCCGCCGCTAAAGCCGGTGTTGGCGCCATCATTCAACCCGGCGGTTCGATGCGTGATGCCGAGATTATCAAAGCGGCAGATGAGCACGGTATCGCCATGGTATTTACCGGCGTGCGTCATTTTCGGCATTAATCAGCACGCTATTTCCTCTTTTTCTATTTACACCCGACATTCCGCACCTTTGCCTTTTTTGTTCACTTTTTGTCAAAAATAATTCTCAAATGCTCATTTATCGATCAATAAACTCCGCTTTTCAAATCATTTTTTCCTCAATTCAACATAAAAATTACTGTGGTGCGGAACGTCGGTTACGCTATCCCTATGTAGGCTTTCAATTGCCCTGCTAAATACGCGTGCATCGGCGAGGTCGGATGCATGTCGTTATAGAAAAGAAACCCCCGACAATACGGCAATGCGTTGGCTTTAACACAGGTCAGACCCACAGGCTTGTCGATCCTCAATGCTCGCTGTATTTGTTTATTTTCATAGATCGCCAGAAACCGCTTATCCAGTCCGAAAACATGATCTGGTTTGAAACGACCATAGGTCTTTATAAATAAATCGTTTTTCAAGGTCAGATTATACAGATCGGATATCATCGATACCGCGTATAACGCCATTTTATCATCTCGAGGATTTTTAAGTTTTTGCGCCAACAGCGAGCGAACCGCCGGCACCATGGCAAAATCCGGCAGATTCAGCACATAGATATTGTCAGCCGAAACACCGTGATCCAAGAGCAGGTTGACGGCAGAAATGGTATTATCGATAGGATGCGACAGCGTTAATCTACTGTCACTTAAAAGCTTGATAATATTCTGATAAAAATCATTACCGCCGGCCCACAATATAAAAAGCGTGTGGGGGTTGGGGTGATCATCAACATCAGCAAGATACAGGGCAACCTGCTTCATCAGCCCCGGTACACAGCTGTAAGCACCATAGTCACCAAGACCGTGATCACAGTCTTTTGCTGACATCACAGGCCAGGGCGATACATGCTTATCATCGATATAATTATCTCCTGTCTGTGCCGAAGCCACGGCATAAGAAAAGTTGTGAGTAAAAGCCGAAACTTGATGATTATCGCCTCTTAGCAGGTACAAACGACCGTCTGCCGTGGTGAAGTGACTGCTATCGATGAGATAATTCAACCAGGTTTTACGCTCCGGATTACTCAGCGACACTTCACTGGTAATAGGTGCTCCCACCGGTGATGAAACACCTTGAGCCATAACCCAGGTGTTGTTGCCTGAACGATCATCTGAATTCAATGCTGCGCTATCGCTCAGGCTGTCACCAAAGACAACGATATTGGCAAATCGACGAGGCTTATCTGGCTTAAAATGCGGCCAGTAGTCCATGGCAAAAAACAGTAATATGCCGCAAGCTGCCGCCGCAACAACCGTATAGATAACGTTAACGATAACTCGCTTCATCCGTCTGCCAAAAACACCTAATACCTGGTTTGATTATATCAAAATTTGTGCCGTTGATGTTTATCCCCTTTAGAAAATCAGTTATAGTGATGCTATCACACTCAAGCTTATTGACGAGATATGATTATAAAACCCGAAATTTTGCGTGGCTGCCTGATGAAGAACCCTCATCCTTTAGGCTGCAAGGCGGCTATCGCTGAACAAATCGCCTATGTTCAATCCAGACCCGGATTCAACGGTGCGAAAAAGGCATTGATTATTGGCGGCTCTTCAGGCTATGGACTGGCCTCTCGAATCGCTCTGGCCTTTGGCAGTGACTGCGACACCATCTGCGTATCCTTCGAAAACGGTCTATCGGCAAAACGGCTGGGAACCGCCGGCTGGTGGAATAACATCTGGTTTAGCGAGACCGCTAGAGAAAAAGGACTGATCGCCAAAAATTTCATCGGAGATGCCTTCTCCCATGAGCTGAAACAACAGGTAATCGATTATATTCAAAATCAATTTGGCGGCAAGATTGATGTCTTGATCTACAGCCTGGCTTCCGGACAACGTAATGATCCTGAAACCGGTATCAATCATAAATCGGTATTAAAGAGCACCGTCGGTGATATAAAGGCACCGACGCTGGATCTTGGCAATCAAAGTATGGTTGAGACCACGATGGGGCAGGCCAATGAAGAGGATATCGCCAATACCATCAAGGTCATGGGCGGTGAGGATTGGCAGATGTGGGTTGATAAGCTCTATGATGCCGGCGTTCTGGTCGATGGTTTTAAAACCACCGCCTACTCCTATGATGGCTCAAGACCGACCATCGATATCTATAAGAAGGGCACCATCGGTGCCGCTAAACGCCATTTGGAAGAGACCTCACATGCTTTAAACGACCACCTGCAATCGATCAATGGCGAGTCATTTATCACCGTTGCCAAGGCGTTGGTGACCAAAGCCAGCGCCTATATTCCCATCTTTCCGCTATATGGCTGCGCCCTGTTTAAGGTCATGAAAGAAGATGGCTGTCATGAAAGCTGTATCGAGCAGATCTATCGTTTTATGGCAGACATGATGTATGGAGAGTACCGAGTCATCGATGATGAAGGCAGAGTAAGACCCGATAATCTTGAGATGCAGCCCCATATTCAACAACAAGTTGAGCACATCATGGCACAACTGACCTCGGAAAATTTCAAGGCGATCACCGACTTCGCCGGTTTTTATCATGATTTTCTGGCTTTAAATGGTTTCGATATTGAAGGTGTTGACTATGATGCCGATGTGGATATCGATGCCCTCTCTAAATTGACACCTTAGGTGCTTCATGCAAAAATTTGTACGCCAGCAGATTCTAAATCAACGCAAACGTATCACCCCCAACGCCCGCCAACGTTACCATCAGGCTATCGCCGACGCTTTTTCCACGCTTTTTCCGCGCTGCCATGGACTAAAGATCGCAAGCTATCTCGCCATGGATGATGAAGCCGATCCTGCTTTAATAGAACATCATATCAAACGGACATGCAAAGAGATCTATCATCCGATTTTGCACCCTTTCAGAAAACGCATGATGTTGTTTGGCTCCGCCGATAAACCTCGCTGTTTAAACCGTTTTCATATCGAGGAACCATGCTTTGATGCCGATGATGTTATCGCCCCCTGGGAGCTTGATGTGGTGTTGATGCCCTTGGTGGCCTTTGATGGAAACAGGCATCGCATCGGTATGGGTGGTGGCTTTTATGATTCCAGCTTTCATTTCAGACGCTTCCATCATACTCCTCTTTTAATCGGCATCGCCTATGATGAGCAACGTCTTGACGCCATCGCCAAAAATGAGTGGGATATCATCATGGATAAGATCATCACTCCTTCTGGCATCATCGGTTGATGGATTTTTTTAAAAATAAAACAGACTAATGGAATGTCTGCCAAATTTCAGCCGCCAGCTTGCTGCTGATTCCTTTGACCTTAGCGATTTCATCGGCTGAAGCTTTCGAGAGCTCCTGCCAACCACCGAAGTGACTCAACAGCGCCTTGCGTCTTTTGGCTCCGACTCCTTCAATGGTATCGATAATCGACTCGCCCTGCCTTTTTCTGAGGCTTTTGCGTTGCGCCTTTATGGCAAACTCATGAGCCTGATCTCTGATCTCTCTCAACAACAAAAATGCCGAATCGTGCTCTGGAAGATGATGTGCTTTTGAATCAAAGCCTCTATAGATATCTTCCTTGCCACTGATACGCTCAACGCCTTTGCCGAGACTCACCAGCCTGATTTGATCTTGAAGACTAAACTCGGTGATGATTTTCTCGGCTTCTTTCAACTGTCCGAGCCCGCCATCGATAATCATCATATCCGGCAAATTACCCGCCTCAAGCCCTGCACTGATTCTGCGTTTTAAAACCTGATACATGGCTGCATAATCATCGCCCGGCGTGATCCCTTTAATATTGTAGCGACGAAATTGGGGTTTTACAGCGCCCTTATCGTCATAGACCACACAAGAGGCCACCGTCGCCTCACCCTGAAAGTGGCTGATATCAAAACATTCCACTCGTTGAAGATTCTTAGCATCAAGCCATTTCTGTAATGCCTGCCAACGCGCTTTGAAACTCAGCCCTCGATCCAGATGCATGATTAATTTCTGCCTGGCATTTAAGGCTGCCAGCTGCTGCCATTTTGCCTTATCTTTGACCGGTGTGACTATCCAGTTGATGGTTTTCTCGGCTTTCAGACTGATGACTTTCAATAAAGCATCATCAACGTTAACGGTTTTGGGCAGAATAATCTCATCAGGCCACAGGTTTCTGTCCTCATTGAGATAATATTGCGATAAAAAAGCCGACAATACCTCCAGAGCCGCACCCTCATAGTCATCAATAATCCAATAGCGATCGGCGATGAGTTTTCCTCTCTCAACCTCTAACAGGCTCAGACAATACTGATTTTGTTGCTGTGAAATCCCAATGACATGAAATGAGCGCTCATGTCCGGCATCAATGATCTGCTGCTCCTGAAGCTTTCTTAACAACATCAGCTGATCCCGATATTTCGCCGCTTTTTCAAACTGCTGATCAATCGCTGCGGCATGCATTTTTTCTGAAACTATCGCCAGAACTGCGGTCAGTTTTCCCTGCAAAAACTGGCGCAGAAGCCCGGCCTCATCCGCATAATCAGATTCTGAAATAAAATCAACACACGGTGCGCTACAGCGTCCAATCTGAAACTGAAGACAGGGGCGTGAACGCGCCTTGAAATAACTGTCTTCACATTGGCGCAGTGGAAATAACTTTTGCAGTAATACCAGCGTTTCTTTCATCGATGACAGCGCGACATATGGACCAAAAAACTGCCCTTTTTTCTTATCGGGTCTGCCACGAAATCCATAAACGCGAGGATAGCGATGACGGCTTAGCACCAGATATGGATAGCTCTTGTCATCCTTAAAGGTGATATTATAACGCGGTCGATGTTTTTTGATCAGCGTGCTCTCTAACAGAAAAGCCTCATAATCACTTCGTGTCAGCGTCACCTCAATACGATCGATCTTATCGACCATCATCAGCGTTTTTTGATCTTTTGCGCCTTTATTGAAATAACTGCTGATTCGCTTTTTCAGATTCTTAGCCTTACCGATGTAGATAATCTGACCCTGCTCATCTATCATCCGATAGACGCCAGGCAATGTCGTTAGCGTATTGAGAAATTTCTGCAAATCGAATTGGCGTTGATGAAATGAAATCATTGATCGCTCGGAGTGCTACGGCTTATTTGATATCGCTCTCAAGATCGATGAGTTTATGACGAATTGCCAGATGTGTCAGCTCAACATCGCTATTGATGCCAAGCTTGTCAAAGATGCGATAGCGATAACTGTTGACCGTCTTCTCACTCAAACACAGCTGATCGGCGATCTCTTTGACTTTTTGTCCGGAAGTAATCCGAATCGTCACCTGCATCTCTCGCTCTGACAGCTCGTCAAAGGGAGAATCATCCTCTTTACTCAAATGCTTCAGCGCCAATTGTTGCGCTACTTCAGGCGACAAATAGCGGCGTCCCGAGTTGACCGTTTTTATCGCCTGAATCATCTCATCGACACTGACACCTTTGGTCATATAGCCAGAGGCTCCGGCCTGCAGCACCCTCGATGGGTAAGGCTCATCACCATAGACGGTGACAACAAGCACCTTGACTCCCGGATTGCTTTTAACGATGCGCTGAGTCGCCTCTAATCCGCCTATTCCTGGCATCTTCACATCCATCAAAACCACATCGGGGTTAAGACGCCTGACCTGTGTGATCGCTTCTTCACCGCTTGAGGCCTCACCAACAATTTCAATGCTACCCACTTCACTCAATAATTTTTTTATGCCGAGTCTCACCAGATCATGGTCATCAACAAGCAACACCTTAATCAAGATATTTCTCCCAATCTATTTGCATCAAATTCTATAGAATTTACAACACTTACAACAACTTTCAACTATATTTTAATAGATTCTAGCATATTCTTGCTAAATTATGATTAAATGTAGGAAAACAATCAGGGCTGTCTTATTAAAATTCAGCGCAATAAATATACAGATTGGATGTT
>JBMSHD010000081.1:0-10444 GCA_049416425.1 Francisellaceae bacterium
GAAGATATTTCGCCATGAAAAAAAGGAAGTTATTTTGCGCGCGTTCCTTAAAGGATAAATATCATGAAATACAAAGCAAAATCACTCACCTTGCTCTCAAGCATAATGCTAAGCTCGATTGCCTTAACCGGTTGTGGCGGTGGCTCTGATGGTGAAAATAATGATTCAGACCCCAAAAAAGCCAATGATACGGTGTCGATCAGCGCCCCTTCTACGGTGATTGAAGGCAGCAGCAGTTTTATGGAGTACATCATTTCTGTGCCCGCCAACTCTGCCGCTTTTGGTTTTAATGCTCAGGCAGCTAGCGTGGCGACGACGATTAACAATGTACTGCTGCCTGATTTAAGTGCTCAGGATGCGTCAATGGCGATTGTCAACAACGATGATGCCGATGCCTGTTGGAATGACAATGCGCCGGTGGGAGAACAAGGCGCGGTGCTAAATGCGGGTGAATCCTGCACGCTTGATGTTGAGCTTAATGCCGGTGCCGTCGATAGCGGCAATACCAAAGACATCAACGCCGATATCACCGTGACCACCAATGCCAATACCCTCTCTTTGCCTGTGCGAACAACCGTAGTAGATGAAAATTCCAGTGAGCTGGCAGCTTTGTTAACGCAGATAAACAGTGCCAGCAGTGTTGCCAGACCGGATAATTGGCTTGTTATCGAGCTTAAAAATAACACCGGCAGCTCGCTAAACAGACCTCGTCTGGATTTAAGCGCCTTATCAGATGGTTTTTATCAAGCTGACATATCAGATATCATATATAATGGAGAGTTGGCAGATGGTCAGAGTATTCGTTTTCAAGTTGCCCTAAATGGCAATATCGCTACGGATGGAGCCCTTAAAACCGAGTTTGAAAAACTGGGAAACAATCCCACCAATAAACTGATTAGCGTAAAAGTCGCCAATGGAAAAACGCTTTATCCAACACTGTCTATTAAGTCTACACCCATTGACTTATCGCTACCTAACAGTTTAGTCTTTGACAGCACGAACCTGGATTATTCATTTTCCTTTAATAATACCTCTCACAGCGCGCTTACCATCAAAAAAATCAATCTGCCGCAAGGCTTCGAGACAAGTGAAAGCTATGATGGCACGACCGTTCAAGCGGGTGCCAGTCTACTGGTTTTATTCACGGCATCCGCCGCCGCTCAATCTGGTGTCATGACCGTTGACTACAGCGATGGTGAAAATGATTTCACTAGCCAAGCCAGCACGATCAACGTCGATAATACCCTCTCAGTCGAAGACATCAGCATCAGTGGTAGCAATACGTTGTTTATTGCCACAGATGGCAGCAGCAAAAAATATTCATTCACGCTAACCAATAAAGGTAGCTTTAATCTAAATCTGCCCGAGATCGGTGGTTTTATCAGCTCAAAAGCCGGTGTTAGTGTTGATAGCGCTTCGAACTGCCTTAATCAAACACTTGCGCCAGAAGAAAGTTGCAGCCTGACCCTCAATGTCGCTTCTACCACTGTGGCAGGTAGCGGCAGCATCACCGTTGCCAGCGCCAATATCAGTATTCCCTATACGCTGGTTTTATCCGATCCCGATAATGCCGTCAGCCTCAATTCCGTCAATAAATTGCCTGCTACCATGATACTCGATGCCAACCCTCTGTATCTTAAGCTTAACTTTGCCGTCTCACCCGATGCCACCTCCAGCCAGAACAATCTGGCAATTGCCCTGCCATCAGGCATGACTCAAGTTAACACCGATGCGAGTAATTCCTGCAAGAGCGGTGCGAGCATCAATGCCGGTGGCAGCTGTACACTTGAGATTGAGTATCAACCAGATGACTTAGGCGAAAAAACCAAAACCATCAGTATCGTTGATGAGACTAGCGCTCAGGTTGATTATTCCTTTAACATTGAGGTCGTCGATGCCAGCGATACCCGTAACCAATCGCTAACACTGTCACAGCAGGTTTTTCTCTTCCCTGGCGCAACCAGCAAAATTGCCATTAAAAACAATTCTGCCACCGAGGTCGTCAACAACGTTAAGCTTAAATTGGCTCCATGGCTTGCGGATATCAGCCAGCCAAATGGTGTCACCACCCTCAACAGTTTATCGCCCGGGCAGAGTTATACTTTCTCGATTATTATCGATGATACAACAGAGGCGGTTGACGCCATTGAACAAAACCATACGGCTTTAGGCAATAATGATGAAAATGGTGAGGTCATAAGCATCGGCTCCGCTAATTTTAAAACACTGATGCCGGCCATCAGCTTCGAAGACGACTCTCTGGTCATCGCCAGCACCGTGTTCAGGCAACCCGGTCGCAACACCGTGCAGGTGCAAAACCAGGGAACCGATAGCCTCAGCATCAATGGTGTTACCATCAAGGCCACGGCTACCAATGCCGTATTAAACGGTGTGACTTACGCCGGGGCCGACACCGTTTCTGTTGCCAGCGGTCAATCGGTGGCGCTGCCGTTTGATGTCTTGACTACCGCCAACGGACAGGGAAAGATCGAGATTGCCTATAGCCTGAATAGTGGCTTAAGCAGCAAGGCAGATAAGCTTCTCACCGTTGACAATTCACTCAATGCTGACGATATCACCATCACGCCGGGAGCCGTTATCGCCTCGGATACCGAACTTGGCTTTATTACCTACACCAACAATGGTGATTTTGCCTGGTATAGCTCGAACGACAGTGAAGACTTCTTCTCCAGCCTGCCTGAAGGGGTCAGCTTCGATCAACTAAATAGCACCTGTGGCGATGGCGTGGTCGTCGAACCGGGGGACAGCTGTCAGCTGGCTTTCAATATCCCACTTAGCGCCGAGGGCCAGTCACTGACGGTCTATGCCGCTGCCGTTAACAACCTCAAAACAGGCGTCTCATCCACTAAAATCCCCATTAGTCTTCAACCTGTCGTCTTCAAAACGGGTGAATTTAGCATGCCTGATGAAATGCTGGCTGGTCAGACAGCCTGGGTTGACCTTAAACTCGAGAACGCCTCAGATGAAAGTGTTCAAATCGAAAGCCTGACCAATACCGATGTGATCAAACTGGCTCATGTCGAAGGGGGGCAATGTGATATCGATATCAGTGAAGCCAAAGGCACCCTGGGCGCCAACAGCAGCTGTGTTTTACGCTTCGATATAAGCCCAATCGAGGCCGATGGACAGGTCTTCAACGGACAGATCGATGCCGTTATCAAGCTTGGCGATGAGAACGGCTTTACGCTCTCCTATCCACTGACAAGCAGCCTAAAGTCGAGTATCACCGGCATCCAAACTGTTATTGTTACGACAACAAATTTTTCTGATTATATCTTGCGTGGCGGCAGCCGCTTTGAGATTGATCTTGCCCCATCGACTAAGATCAATCATGCCCATTTTGTCATCGGTGATGATTATCAAGAGCTTCTAAATTATGTCAGCTTTCCGGTTATCGACAAGAAAGGCAGAAACAAATATACCATCGGGGTTGAGGCTTCCGCCGCCGCCGAGGCCTATCTCAAGAGTATAAAAGATGACCTTTTGGATAATGTCAATAAAAAAGTCATCGGCATCGCCGCGGCCAACTCCAATGCTTATTATGAGAATGACTGGGACACATCGGCCACCCTGGTGACAAGTCCACAGTTAATCAGCCAACCCGGTGGCTTTGACTATAAGCCCGATCTGTCCGGCAGTGTGATTTTCAAAGGCATTGATACGACAAAGCTGCCTCATGGGGTGAGTCTTGATGCCGCTAATTCACCGGCGGAGGACAGCGCCATCGATAATAGCGCCGTTTTCCGCTTCAATGTCGATGTGGATGCTTATTCCAGCGGCGATTTACAAGGTATTTCTCTGAATCTTGTCGATAATAATGCCCAGGCCTATGGCGCGAATTTCATTGAATTTGATGTCGCCGGTGTGAGCGTGTCGACGGCGGACAACGGAGTCATTAGCATCAACGGTGAGGACGATGTCGCCGTTTCGGTGAAAAACACGGGGCGCTTTAACTGGCAACCATCGAACAACACTAACGATTATGGTATTGTCGATCCCTTTGGCAATACATTAGACAGCATGACGGTGTTGGCCAACACGGGGGAGAATAGCTGTCTGGACGGCAATAGTGTCTCTCCCGGAGCCTACTGCAATCTTTGGTTTAAGGGGGATCAAATCATGCTGGAAGGCAGCTATAGTCTTAGCTTTAAAGCCAGCAGCCAGAATAATCTAAGCCGGAGTCAAAATACCCAGGTGTTGATGATGTCAGACTCGGCCACCGAAGCTAGCGCCGTGGTCAATGAGGCTCAGCATATCGGTGTGAAATCCATCGAGATCATCAACCCGTCGAGTCTGGCCATCGATATCGCCGTCAGCCTGAGTGATGCTTCGGCCTTTGAAATCTATACCGGCAGCAATGGCGATGACGGCGATATCGGCCCCTGGTGTGATGCCGATGGCTGTCCTAACAGTCTCTATGCCAATGGGCAGGCAGCCATGACGATTCCTGCCGCTTCATCTCGAAAAATCTATGTTCGGGCAAAAGAGGGATTGGCTCTGGGTGAGAAAAAAACAGCGAGCCTCACCATCCACTCCGACAGCGGTAATCTCGATAGTCGTTTCACATTAAATGCCAAGGGATGGTATTATCTGTCGGGGAACTTTAGTCCCACATTTGCCCCCGATGCCAAGGCCAATGCCTTTACCCGCTTCGATGGTGAGGGCTTCAGTGCCGCCAGCAGTGTAGGCCTATCCAGCGAGTATCCAGTTTATATCGCCAAGACGGCGACAAATGACGTGATTGCCAGCTCTCAACATGGCGTTTTTGGCGACAGTAAACGTTATGCCTATTTCAATGGCGGCAGCTTCAACCAGATCGGTGATGAAACATACTATCCCAAGCAGGGAGATTCTAGATTTTATCTTGATCGCCAAGGCCGCCTCTATGGTGAAATTGGCAATGGTGCCGGTGTTGAGGGCATGGAAAATATGGCGCATAACTTCCGCTGGAATGGCGCCTTCTTCACCTCGATCGGCGTCAATGAACAGTACGCCTATCAAATCTATATGAAGCCCGTATTGCATAATAATAATCTTCAGGGTAATTACTATTATTTCACATACAGTGGTAGTAAGATTCCTGGCGGCCCCTTATACGGTAATTCACTTGCCATCTATAACGCCGCTGATAACAGCTGGCAGGCATTTGATGAGTATTTCAGCTACCCTCCATCTGAAATCAACTATGATAAAGACGGCAACACCTATTTCAGTGGTGCCTTTGGTTCTTCCACCATCTTAGATGAAGCCTATATTGTCGCCATGGACAAAAATGGCGACTTCTTCAGCACCGGTTATGATTCGGATCATTACAGAAGCCTGTATAAGACGCTTTACAATGCGATCGATAACAGTCTCTATGGATTTGCCTGGGATGTCAACGCCGAGACAAACGCTGCGAGACATGGAGAGCGGAACGCGAGGTCGAGTAGACCCGGGTAGTCTTGCGCTGTAAACAGCAAGCGACGTGCCGTAGGCGCCAGAGCGAAGTCTGTGAAACAGCTTGTACCCAAGGCGTAGAGTAGAATCGGAGACAGTTGCCTGCTCGGAATGAACGCAGTGAATTTGTGAAGGTATGCTGGCGAGGCGGACGTCCCGGGCAAAATTTATGCCGCCGAGGATAGCCGATTCGATTTTGTATATGGATATACAAAATCTATTATGAGGCCCGAGGCACCCAGTGAAAGATATAAGCTCTTGCGTTATCAAATCACGACTCATCAATGGCAAGAGCTGCCTAATATATCCACATCAGTCAATCCTTATAGCCTGAAATTGAGTCGTGATGGTCGCCGGCTCTATTTTTCCATCTCTTCGGGTAGATATCTCAACAATGAAATCGTGACCGATCTTTTATATGTCTATGATCTGGACACCCAGAGTATCAGCGCCAAATATCTGCCATTGACATCGACCATTACGAATAAGCGTATATCAAATATTGTCGATATTAATGAGCTGACCATCAGCAAGGATGAATGATTAGACGACCCTAAGCCGTGGTGCTGAATCTCGCTTCGATACCGTGGCTTTAGTGATTCGCGCATTGCTGCGGGAAATCCCGAAACCTCTTTGTCAATAATTACGAAAGCTGACAACGTCATTACGAGCCAGGACGGCGTGGTAATCCAGGACAAAGCTGTGCATGGATGGCAAATCATCCTGTATTTATAGCCATAAATAATAAGAGATAAACTATGTCTGGAAAAAACAATTTGTTCTATTACACTCAAAGATACCAACAGGATGATGAAGACAGTAAATCGATGAAGCTGGAAAAATTGACGATCTCTTTGTTAAATATCTTTGAAAGTGTGATTCGTAACCAATCGGTGAATCGTGCCGCCGAGGAATTATTTTTAACTCCCACAGCGATCAGTAACGCCTTGATTCGGTTGCGTGATATCTTCGATGACCCGCTATTTATTCGTCGTAACAATCTTTTAAATCCGACGATCAGAGCCAAGGAGTTGATGCCGGATCTGTTGCAGATCATCGCGCTTATCAAGAAGATGTCAAAGCATGATATCTATGACCCCTTTAAGAAAAAACAGCATTTTCGCCTAGGCATGACGCCGGTGACCAAACATGCGCTACAGGCAAGAATTGTCAGATTATTGTCTGAGTACCCAATCTCCCTGGAGATTAAAAGCATAGACTATCATTATCCGCCCAAAGCCACGGAATATCCAGATTTTGATTTTATGATTGGCATGATTAAGCCGGCGGATCAGTTTCATAATGTCAAGGTTTACGAAGAATATATCGCCGTGGTCGGTGATAAGAAAAACAAGGTGCTGGCAAAGCCCGATTTCACCATAGAAGATTATATTCGCCTGCGGCATGTGCGCATTCATAATGTCGCCGTGGATCAAAATCCGGTGTTGAATGTTATAGGTACCCCCGATCCGCGAGATATTTTCATCGAACTCGATGAGTTTGGGGATTTTATCAGTATCATTTCCGATTCGGATCTGGTGGCGACAACAAGCCTCGCTATCGCCGATATTTACAATAAAAACAATGGCCATAAGCTGGCTATAAGGTTGCTGCCAACGCATCCTATCGTTGAATATTACGTCTCTTGGCCGACGATCGTCGATACCGATCCTGGCAATATCTGGCTTCGAAATCTGTTGTTTGAAAAAATACAACCGTCGGTACATGTGCCAGATATTCCAAAGCTCGATCAAGCGCATAAAGCCAGTAGCTCAACCAAGAAGCGGTAGTCGATGAAGGAGATTCGCCAGGATCTCCTTATTTAGCTCAGCTCGCTGACTAGCGATTTTTCTATCTCTAGCTGTTTTTCCTTATTTGGATCGAGCATGCGGTTGATCATGCGGGTCAAAAGGAAGAAGATAAAGGCGATAACCGTGGCGATAGCGGCCATAATTAGAAAGATATGCATATACATCGGATTGGTCTGCGCCGCCGATAAGGTCTCAGCGTTAGCATTGTCGCCAAGCGCATAGTTAGAAATGGGGCCGGCAAGATTGATACCGACGGCAACATTCATAAACAGATAGCCGGTAAAAAGCCCTTGGTGCTCGGGCTTCATCATCTCGCCGGCCATGGCATAGTTGACGGCATTGACATGAATCTCACCATAAGAGACCACAAGCAGCAGCAAAATAGGAAAGATCACACCGACCGTGCCGCCTCCGGCAAGAAAGATGCCAAGTGGAATCATTAAAAAGGCCAGAATATAAAGCGCTAGTCCTTTGGTGACGAGATAGCCTGGTGTATAGGGGGTGCTATGACGCTGGCGTTTTTGCATGGCCATGGCCAGCACAAAACCAAAAACAATGACACCCAGGCTTTCAAACATATTGACCGTTGCCGCCGGCATCGGAATGCCAAATAAAGATTTGCTGGTATTGTATTCGACAAACGTCTCAAGAGCGGTTGATTGCATGCCCTGAACACAGGCAAAAATCATGCAGGCTGAGGTCAGGATAAGATAGGCGAAAATGCGAATGCGATATTCCGTCTCTTGCCCTAAGGCAAAGACGATCATGGTGATCAACACGGCAAAAAAGACCACATAGATGAGATCGGAGCCGATGTTGGGGTGATACATCAAAAACAAAGCCAGAGCGAAACAGGCAATGATGATCGCGGGGGCAATAAAAAATCGAGCAGGGGATTTGTGAAAACTACTGGCAAAGTGGGTTTTTTTATCCGTGAGATGACGCCAGGCAAAAATATGAAACAGAAAAGCGATGGCAAGACAGGCGGCGGCAAAATAAAAAGCCGCACTATAGAGATTGTTTCTTTGCAGATAACCGGCGACAATAAACCCAAGAACAAAGCCCATATTCATGCAGCTGTAGTTGATAGAAAAAGCGATACGGCGACGTTTGTCGGTGGCTGAAAACAGCTGAGTCAGCATCATGTTGATACAGCTGACATTAAGACCGGCACCGGTGATAAAGGTCGCCATGCCAAATAAGATAATCATTTTAGTCGGGATGGCCAAAAGGCTTAAACCGATGACTTGAAGCAGAATGGAAATTAAGAACAGAGCTCGAAAGCTTAAGTATCTGCCACCTAAGGTGCCCCCCAGGAAGTGATAGAGAAAATTGATGGCAAAAAAGCTGGCCGTCAAGGTGTTGACTTCGGTGCGACTCATGTCGCTATAAGCGTTGAGATAGAACATCAACGTGCCCATCAACACGGCGTAGCTGACGGTAGAGAAGATTTGTATCAGGTTGATATGGAGGGTGCCTTTCGGCATGTCCTTGTAGTTGATCATAAGCAAAGATTGGACTTGTTTTTTTGCACTAAGCCAATGATATTAGCGTGAAATAAAATAAAAGTCATGTTAATTTTACAATATAATTTTAAAGATAAAAATAAGAAAAGACACAGATATGAATTATGACAGCGTTATTTTTGATTTTGATTCAACCTTGATTCGGGTTGAATCTTTGGAATATATTCTAAAAGATATGGTCGAAGATCCGCGGCAGATGAATGAAATTATCAGGCTCACCGATGCCGGCATGAGCGGTCAGATGCCGTTTGATCAGGCATTGGCTGCCCGCTTTTCCATCGCCAGACCGACAACAGCCGCCCTATCCGGCTTTGTTGAGCGCTATTGCCCAGATGCCATCACCACCGGCATGCTTGACTTGATCCAAAGTTTAAAAAGCCAAGGTGTTGCCGTTTTTATCATAAGTGGCGGCATTGAGGCGGCCATTTTACCCTTTGCCCGATTTCTAGGCATCGATCAAAATCATGTCTTTGCCGTGCGACTGCTTTGGGATAGTCGTGGGCAATTTTCTGCCATCGATAACAGCAATGGTTTTGCCAGCTCAAAACAAGAAGGTGCAAGGCGAATTTGTGATCGCTTTAAAGGCCGAAGTGTCATCATCGGTGATGGCATGACCGATTATGCGCTTTATCATGCCGGGCTTGTCGATGATTTTATCGCCTATACCGAGCATGTCACGCGTCAGCCGGTGGTCGATGTGGCACCACATATCGCGAAAGATGTCAATAGATTAAAACGGATCTTGGGCGTTTTTCATTAAAATTTGGTTCTAAATTTTGCCGCGCTTTTTTTTTCAATTTATGGCAGATTGGTATTGTGCTTTTGCAAAAAAGCAGTTGGCAAGAGCTTGTCAATGGGTACATTTGGGTAAATAAATTGTGAAGGAGGTGCGTGATGAGTGTTTTCGATGTTGCTTCGATGTTTCAATGGACAAAAAAAGTTAATAGCGAAGTTAATGAAAAAATTAAAGGAATAAAAGACCTGTTTGATTCAACGCAAAGTGCCGGTCATGGAGCTGTAAAGTTTGACACTATTGAGCAAGGAGGAGAGGAGATTAAAGCAACAAAAAAAACGACGAATGCCATTGAAGCGCTTGCTTATATTAAATATCAGAGTGGTGAGGATGGTAAGGATCATGAGTGGAATAAGCGGAATGAGATTCCAAAAATTTATCAAGTGACGATAGGCAAAGATCAATATGATTTAGGGAATGAGTCGAAACGAAATGAGGCAGTGGAAAAATTAAATAATAATAAACAGGCTGAGGTTACGATAGTAATAGAAACGTTGAATACCGCTAATGATAGCTGTAAAAAGGATGTAAAAATTGGAAGAAAAACCTTCAGAAGCTCGGAACTTATGATGAACTACGGAGAGGATAAAAACATATTGAATAAGCTGCAGATGAAAACCAATGAATTCTCAGCCAGATTGAGTGGGGCAAGTCATTTTCAGGTTACTAAGGGCAGTAAGGTCGGCAGACAGTTTAATTATCTTAGAAGCAGCCCATTATTGAAAGCTTTTTTTGAAAGTTTCACAAGTGACTTAAAGATGGATAAAAATGATTCTGATAAATTACAGACGCAGGAAAAAAATCTTGAGAAACTAAGAGCGTATAAAAAAAATCTTGATGAAATTTTAAATAAA
>JBMSHD010000082.1:0-10430 GCA_049416425.1 Francisellaceae bacterium
GAAAAAAGAGTATTTTGATGAACATTTAATCAATAATTTACCAACTTGGGTTTAGTTGGTGGAGCACTGACGACCTGGTTTAGCTGGCGCATGATTTTCTTTATCAATATTCCCGTTGGTATAATTTGCCTGTCGATGATTTATTGGGTATTTCCAAATGTAAAAACGGAAAATAAAGCCCATCGCTTTGATCTGTGGGGATTTCTGCTGTTGGGAGGAGCCATGGCGCTGTTGTTGTTTACCGTGGATATCATCATCGACAGACAGACCTCGGGTCTTATGAAGCTTGCTATTTTCATGGTTTCTGTACTGATGTTTGTGGTTTATATCCGACATGCCTTGGCTAAAAAAGAGCAGGCAATCGTGCACCTCAATATCTTTAAAAATCGTTGTTTTCGCTATCTACTGATCATAAGCACTTCTGTTCGGCTGGGCATGACCGGCACCATGTTCTTGTTTCCCTTATACCTTCAGATGAAGCAAGGTTTCACGGCGCTTGATTCCGGGCTTTTTCTGCTTTTTTATATTATCCCTGCGATTGTGGTGAAAAGACTGGCCAGACCGATGTTGGGGCGGCTTCATTATTATCGTTTTTTTATGCTGTTATTGACCATCATGCTCATAAGCTGTCTGTTGTGCGCCTACGTGTTTAGCCATTTTTTCTGGCTTTATTTCGCAGTCGTTCTAGCCATGATGGGCTTTTTATTTGGCTGTTTCACGATTGTGACAAATGCCGGCATCTACAATGCCATTGAGCAAGATAATCATATGGGGCCGGCAACCGTATTAAACAGCATGACGATCCAATTATCCGGCGCCTTTGGTGTGGCCTGGGTCGCCGTGGTGCTGGCTCTGGTTTCAGGTATCGGTGTCATCGCCCCGGATGCCAGTATAACCGTGCCGGCCTTTGGTGATGTGATGCTGATCTGTGCCGGCTTTATTGTGATGACATTACTATATGTTTATATGCGAAAACCCCAAAATATAAGCACATTGGCAATAAATTAAAGCGAATCGGATTCTGCTTTGAATGAAAAACGTCATTGCAAATGGCTATTTTCCTTGAGGTTTATAATATTTTGGCGTAAAGGCGATGCCATATTTCACATTCATCCACATGCGGCTGATAAAAGCCTGAAGTTCGGGTGGCTGGACGCCAAGCACATACATCTTCCCAATGGCGGCATCGTTTGGAGTGATGTTGGGATCGGCCATGATATCGGACAGATATTGCTTGTTGTCGATGACGGCGTTGGGTTGGTAGAGATAGTTGCTGTTCTTGGCAGCAACATAAGGCTCCATGTTATAGTTTAGAAAGGCATATGCGGCGTCAAGATTTTTGGCGCCTTTGGGAATCATCAGCATATCAAACCAGATATTGGTGCCGGATTTGGGCAGAATATAGCGCAGCTTTTGAGTCGGGTTGATACGCTTGGCGCGTTCCTTGGCTCTGACGACATCGCCGGAATAACCTTCTACCAGACACAGATTGCCGGCGGTGAAGTCAAACTGATATTTATTGGAGTCAAAATACTTGATATAGGGACGCACATATTTAATCAGATAGAGAGCGGCTTGTTCATAGTCGGCTTTGCTGGTGGTATTCGGATTGATGCCTGCGTAGTGAAAGTAGTTACCAAATACCTGCTCCGGTTCATCTAAAAGGGAGATGCCGCATTTTGACAGTTTTTTGAGATATGTGGGATCAAACAGATATTTCCAGTCATCCGGCACTGTATTTTTGCCTAGTGCTTTTGCCACTTCGTCGACATTGTAGGCAATACCGGTGGTGCCATAGCTATAGACGATGGCATAGTTATTACCCGGATCATTGATTTCAGAGATCTTGCGATAGATGGCTTTGTTGATGTATTTCCAGTTTGCTAGTTTTGATTTGTCGAGTTTCATCAAAGCGCCGGCTTTTATCTCGCTGGGTAAGTACAAAGCGCCTTGTTCAATGACGTCAAAACCGGAGGAGCCGGTCATGATCTTGGCACGAGTCATGTTGTCATCGGAAGTAAAACTCTGGCGTATGGAGGTGTTGCTGAGTTTTTCAAAACAGGGAATGATATCCGGATTCATATAATCGGCCCAATTGGTAAAATTAAGGTTTTGAGCGGGTTCAAAGGGTATGATCGGCGTTTTCAATACGTCATTATTACAGATGTATTTGGCGTTGAGTGTCAAAGGCAGGGCAATGCCGATTATGGTTATCGATAGGATGCGTTTAATCATAGGATGGATGAATCATGATTTTTGTTGCTCAATAATAGAAGAATTCATACATTTGTAAACTGATTTTACTGTTTTTATGGTAAAAATTAGGCACAATAAGTCTATCAGAATGTCGATTTAAATTTGGATTAAGATGCGTGTACTTGTTGTTGAAGATGATCATATGCTTGGTGAGGGAATCGTTGAGGGCTTAAAACAGCATAATTACGCGGTGGATCTTATCAATGATGGCAGACATGCCGAGCAGGCATTGCAAACAGAGCCGTATGATGCGGCAATCGTCGATATTGGTCTGCCGTCAAAAGATGGTATCAGTGTGGTTAAAAGCATTCGAGGCAAAGGAGTGTTGACGCCAGTATTGTTGTTGACGGCCAGAGATGCAGTCGATGATCGTGTGCGTGGACTTGACGCCGGTGCCGATGATTATTTAACAAAACCTTTTGCCCTCGATGAACTCCTGGCTCGTTTACGAGCCTTGGTTCGGCGCTCTGTCGGCAGAGTGGAGCCAACTATCCGCTTTGAAACACTGGAGCTTGACCCCGCGGCTCAGACGGCGATGGATGAGGGACAATTGCTTAAACTTTCTCGTCGAGAGTTTGCGCTGCTTGAATGTCTTTTGGAGAATGCCGGAAAAGTCGTCTCTAAAACACGATTGTTGGAGAAACTTTACGGTTGGGAGGATGAAGTCGATTCCAATACTTTAGAGGTGCATGTGCATAATATCCGTAAGAAAATCGACAATAAATACATCAAGACCATAAGGGGCGTTGGCTATATTATCCGCAAGTGATATTCAGAAGACAGGGGTGATCTTGGCTCTTGAATCCAGATAAAAATGGGGAGTCTCTAAAGAAAGGTTACGCATTGAATGGAGATATTTCTTGGCAAATCAATAAAAGTTTTATAAAATTTAATCACTATTTTCACTAAAATAATGATGGAATAAAGTATGGCGCGTGTAACTGTAGAAGATTGCCTGGATGTGATTGAGAGTCGTTTTGAGCTTATTGTGTTGGCGGCAAAACGAGCAAGACACCTTATGGTGAGTGGCGAAGAACCACGAGTCGACTGGGATAATGATAAGCCCACGGTTGTGGCGCTTCGAGAGATTGCCGATGGCAAAATCTCAAAAGCCGAATTGAGAGAGGAAGAAGATTTCTAAAAAATTAAGAAAATATCACGAAGGCTATTGACACCGAGCCCAGACAGGTTATAATGCATCTCGTTCTCGGGTGCTTAGCTCAGCTGGGAGAGCATCGCCCTTACAAGGCGAGGGTCGGGGGTTCGAACCCCTCAGCACCCACCAGAGATTACAAAGAAATAAAAAAGCCGCATCAAAGCGGCTTTTTTATTTGTCATGGAAAAATAATGGAAGAAAACTATACTTGGCAGTGGAATAATTGAGTAAACATCATACGGAGGACTTATGATGATCAATGGTATCTTGCTTTGTTATCTTTTGTTGTTGTTAACAACTGTGATAGGCTGGTTTAATCGCCGTTTAGGTGTGTTTTTGTTTTGCCTGTTTTTGATTTATCTTCTGTTTTTGCTCTGGCATCATGCCACAAGCCATCTGAATATCTATCTATAATCAGGGAGCGAGAAGATGACCAATCATTACCGAGTTAATAATTTTGTTAAATTTATCAGCGCGCTTGAGATATTGGGTATTTGTCTGATTATCGGCGTGGCTTTCTTCTTTCAGTATATTTTCGGCGAGCTGCCATGCCCTTTGTGTCTTTTGCAGCGATTGGGGCTGTTGGGGATCGCCTTTGGTTTTCTTTTAAACATGCGTTATCGTGTGCGCCCCAGTCATTATGCGCTGTCACTGTTATCGGCCGTGATCACATCTTTTATTGCACTTAGACAGATCTCGTTGCACATCACTACACCTGAAGGCTACGGTTCCGCTTTCTTAGGCATGCATATGTACACCTGGGTGTTTGTTATCTGCATGATTGCTATTGTCTATATCGCTATCGCCATGAGCTTTCCACAGCAATATGAGATTCGTAGAGAAGCCTCTGAAGTTGATGAGGCAAGGGCAAAATCGATACGCCTGTTCACGCATATCGTTTTCTTAATCTTCTTTATCGTGGTGCTGATCAATGCCGCCTCCCTGTTTCTGGAGTGTGGGGTAACTCAATGTCCTGATAATCCGGAGGTCTATAAGCTCGCTTAGGGAAGTGTCTGAAATAAATTTCTTTTTCTTTAGCGTCGATTAAAGCCAATCACATAGACTTCACGTGATCGATCGCGTGAAGCCGCAGGTTTGCGAATGACGACTTTACCAAAATGATGTTTAAGTTTGGCGACGTAGGAATCAAACCCTTCCCCCTGAAACACTTTAGCCAGGAAGCCGCCCCCTTTTTTTAGTGTCTTCAAGGCAAAGTCCAGGGCAATCTCGCATAGGTACATCGACCCGGCTTGATCTGTAGTGCGGTTGCCACTCATATTCGGCGCCATATCTGAGATGACCCAGTCAATTGCTTTGCCATCGGTTAATGCCAGCAGTTGTTCATAGACGCTATCCTCGGTAAAATCCCCCTGAATAAATTCGACACCGATTAAGGCCTCCATCGGTAAGATATCCAAGGCAAAAATCTCGCCATTCTCGCCAACGAGTTGGGTCAAAATCTGAGACCAGCCACCGGGAGCCGCACCGAGATCAACCACAGACATGCCTGACTTAAACAGTTTGTCTTTTTGCGCCAGTTCCATGAGCTTATAGGCAGCGCGCGAGCGAAGGCCCTCTTTTTTTGACTGCTCGACGTAGATGTCGTTATGATGCTCATCAAGCCAGCGCTTGGCACTTTTCGATTTAGCCATGGGCTTACTTGACTCGCATGCCGGGTTTGGCGCCGTCATCGGGCTCAAGAAGATAGAGTGATGTGCCATCACCGGCAGCCAGAACCATGCCCTCAGAAAGACCAAATCGCATTTTTCGAGGTGCGAGATTGGCGACCATAATGGTATTTTTACCGATGAGATCTTCTGGTGAATAAGCGGATTTAATTCCGGCAAAAACCTGCTTCTGTATGCCTCCCAAATCGAGTGTGAGTCTCAAGAGTTTATCGGCACCTTCAACATGATCAGCCTCGATGATTCGAGCGATACGAAGATCGACTTTCATAAAATCATCAATGGTGATTTCTTTTTCGATCTTTGGCATGACTGTGGGTGTAGTCGTGGTATTCTGATTGTCTTGAAGAGCAGCTTCGCGTTTTAATACTTCCTGGGTCTCGTTCATAATGGCCTCAATTTTTTCTTTGTCAATACGTGAGATAAGCGATGTGAATGTATCGATTTTATGATTACTCAAAATATGTGGAATTTCATTCCAGTTCAACTGAGTGATATTGAGAAAGTCTTCGGCCTTGGCAGCGAGATTCGGCAGCACGGGTTTTAGATAGCCGATTAAAATCTTAAATAGATTGATCCCCTGGCTACAGATGGCATGTACCTCATCTTGTTTATCTTCTTCCTTGATCAACTGCCAGGGCTTATGCTGATCGATAAACTGATTGGCCTTATCGGCCAGCGACAGGATAAGACGAATGGCTTGGGCAAATTCGCGCTGCTCATACAGATCGCTCAAGCGTTGATGCAGGGCGGCAAACTCATCGATAAGCGGCTGGTCAAAAATCTGCTCACTCAGTCTATCATTAAAATGCCTGTGAATAAAGCCGGCGCTGCGGCTGGCAATATTGACGATTTTGCCAACGATGTCACTGTTGACCTTGCCGATAAAATCATCGAAATTGAGATCGATATCATCGATTTTTGGTGTCAGGCGTGAGGCAAAATAATAGCGTAAATACTCGCCGTCTAAGTGATTTAAATAGGTTCTGGCCTGAATAAAGGTGCCGCGTGATTTTGACATCTTCTTACCATTGACGGTCAGAAAGGCATTGGCAAACACTCCGCTTGGCGTGCGATAATCAGCGCTGCTTAAGATGGCTGGCCAGAATAGGGCATGGAAATAGATGATGTCCTTGCCGATAAAGTGATAGAGCTCGGTCTGGCTGTTGCTGTTCCAATAACTGTCAAAGTCGATGCCGGAGCGATTGCAGTAATCTTTAAAACTGGCCAGATAACCGATCGGCGCATCAAGCCAGACATAAAAGTATTTTTTTTCATCGGTGCCTGGGATGGGGAAGCCGAAATAGGGGGCGTCTCGTGAAATATCCCAATCGGAGAGACCGGCATCGAACCATTCTTTGAGCTTGTTGGCGACTTCAGGCTGTAACGCTTTATTGCTCTTTATCCATTTACTGATCGGCTCCGCCAGGTCACTCAATTTAAAGAAAAAATGCAGACTGTTTTTGCTGATGGGAGTCTGACCTGTGACCACGGATTTAGGATTGATCATTTCAAGTGGTGTATAGGTGGCGCTACAGACCTCACAGCTGTCACCATATTGATCCTCAGCTTTGCACTTAGGGCAGGTGCCTTTAACATATCGATCTGGCAGAAACATGTCGGCTTTTGGATCGTAAGCCTGAGCAATCTCACGCTCTTCGATCAGACCTTTGGCCTTGAGTTTGAAATAGATCTCCTCTACTATCTGACGGTTGAGTTTATTGTGGGTTGAGAGATAATTGTCAAACTCAATGCCAAAGTCAATGAAGTCGTTTAGATGGAATTGAGCCATGTCGGCGACCAGTTTTTCCGGTTTGACGCCCTGAAGTCGTGCTCTTAGCATGATAGGAGTGCCATGAGTATCGCTGCCGCAGACGAAATGGCACTGGTTGCCGCGCATTTTCTGGAATCGAACCCAGATGTCGGATTGAATATAACCAAGCATATGCCCCAGATGCAGATGATTATTGGCATAGGGCAGGGCGCTGGTGACAAGGATATGGCGCATAAGCTTAACTTTCTGATTTTTGATAGACCATATTATACCGATCACACTATATTTTGCGAGTAGAAAATCAGGATGATGTCGATACAAAGTCAGAGTCAGATTCGCTTTTGATAATGAATCCAGTCAGGATCAGTGTTTGCGTAAGACAATAAGCGTTGACAGGCAGATCAATGCCATCAGACTGAACAAAAGCGTTACGGCGGCATCGGCTGGGAAATCGCTCAGTGTGGCCAATCCCCCAACACAGCCGGCAATAAGCATCGACAGGCAGCCATAGAGACTGCCAACGGCGCCAAGCCTAGTTTTGAAAGCCGTGATGGCAAGTGTGCTGCTCGTTGGGAAGTTCATGCCGGCGGCATAGTTAAACAGCATGATACCACCCATGAGCAGAACAAGATTATGACTGGCAAAAAAATAGTCGATGTTGATGATGATGACGGCAATGACAAACAGACTGACCGATAAACGTTGGGATTGTTCAATGGAGATGGTTTTCAATAAAAGGCCATTTGAGAACATGCCAAACACCAGAAAAATTTCACCGGTAGCAAATACCGTGGCATAGTCAAGCTCACTCAAGCCAAAGTGTTGCTCGAATAAAAAAGGGCTCAGCGAAAAATAAGAGATGATGGCCGACATGATGGTCGATGAGATCAGCATGTTCTTGACAAAGGATCGATTACGAATCACCCAGAGATAGGTCTTTAGTGTCAGTTTTGCCGACAGCCTTTTTCTTGGGCTTAACAGTGTTTCTTTAAGATAGAATAAGGCAGCAATATAGCAGCTGATGCTTAGAATGAAAATAAATACAAAATCAGCACGCCAGCCAAAAAGTTTTGCCAGAAATGCGCCAACAATCGGGGCGATAACCGGTGCCATTAAGGTGCCGATACCCAAAAATGACATGAAACGGGCATATTGTGTCTTGTCGTGAATGACATCTCTAAAGATCACCCGTCCCAAAGACATGGGAGCCGCCATGCCGATAGCCTCAATGCTGCGGCCGATTAACAGCATGGTGAAATTGATGCTGCTTAAGGTGATAATCGTGCCAAAGAGGCTGATGGTCATCCCGCTTAAGAAAATACGACGTCTGCCAAATCGCTCCGATAATGGTCCGTAAATCAGCTGTGCTAAGGCATAAGTGAAGAAATACAGCGTCACCGAAAAGGCCAGCAGTGACTCGGAGGTACCAAAATCTCGACTGATACTGGGCAGTGATGGCACATAGATATCGGAGATGAATATTCCGAGCATCGAGGTGCTCATGATGGTGATGACAAAAATGGTTTTTTCAAGTTTGGTGGCTTTGATATTCAGCATTATTTTTTCCTTTTGCGAGGCACGCTCATATTTTCTCAGGCAGAAATATCAGTATATCGCATAAATAGTGTGATCAGCAGTGAAGTTTGAAAAAATACAGTGGTTTTACCATCGGAAATCTTGGGTTTGGTGATCAGCCAAGCTTGTTGCTGGCGATGTGATAATCAGGGTCTTCGATGACGTTGAGCTCAACGAGATCACCGGCTTTTCCCAAGAGTTGTTTGCACTCAGCGCTTAGATGGCGTAAATGCAGAGTTTTGCCGTGGCCGGTGTACTGTTCTGCTATATAGGAGATGGCATCGATGGCCGAATGGTCGCAGACGCGGGAGTGATTAAAGTCGATAATGATATCGTCGGGATCGTCTGCTATCGTAAATAGCGATTTAAATCGTGTCGTTGAGCTGAAAAATAGAGGACCGTGTAACAGGTATTCTTTTTGTCCTCCTGTATTTACCCGCGTCTCGGTATAGATGTTTTTAGCACTTTGCCAGGCAAACACCAAAGAGGCCAGAATGACACCGGTAATCACGGCGACGGCAAGGTCGGTGGCGACGGTGACGATGGTGACGACAATGATAATAAAGGCGTCATGGAGTGGAATTTTACGAATAAATTTAAAGGTTGCCCACTCAAAGGTTTCGATGACCACCATAAACATGACACCGACTAAGGCGGCCAATGGAATAAGCCTGATAAGTGGCATGGCGATGATGATAAAAAGCAATAGAAATACGGCGGCAGTCATTCCCGATAAGCGCCCTCGACCACCGGAGCTGATATTAATCATGCTTTGACCGATCATGGCGCATCCACCCATGCTCTTGAAAAAGCCGCAGACGATATTGCCGATGCCCTGGGCGATGCACTCCTTGTTGCCGCGGCCTCTGGTATGGGTGATTTCATCGATTAAAGACAGGGTCATCAGTGACTCAGACAGCCCAATAATGGCCAAGATAAAGGCATAGGGCAGAATAATGCTTAGGCTGTGCCAGGTTAATGGCACGCTGGGAATACTGAAGCCGTGGGTCACAACATCATGTGCCTGGCCGATCATGTCACCAACATTGAGAATATGTGTGCCAGGTAGCGGGATAAACAGAGCGATCAGTGTGATGGTGATGATGGCGGCTAAGGCGGAAGGAATTTTACGGGTAAATCGAGGCAGAAAATAGGTGATGGCCATGGCCAGAATCACCAGTGCAATCATAATATAAAGGTCGATGCCAGTCAGCCAGATGGCGTGATGCGTATTTGCAGGAGTGTATTTAAACTGCTGCATCTGCGCCAGAAAGATGACGATGGCCAAGCCATTGACGAAGCCGACCATAACCGATTTTGGCATCATGCGAATAAACTTACCAAAGCCAAGCATACCGATACTAATTTGAATAATGCCGGTTACGATAACGGTGACAAACAGATAACGCATGCCGGTAATGGGATCATCAGGGAACAGCAGCATAATCGAGACCAAAACCACGGCCATTGAGCCTGTGGCGCCTGAGATCATACCGGGACGACCTCCCAGGACGGCGGTGATAAGACACATGAAGAAAGCCGCATAAAGACCAACTGTCGGGTTGACGCCTGCAACCAGTGAAAAGGCGATCGCCTCAGGAACTAAGGCCAGCGCAACGGTAAGACCACAGAGAAAGTCCGTCAGATAAGTACCATCATTATTGGGTATCAGAAACTTTTGTAACATCATGATGGAGCTTGTAATTATAAATAAAACGCATATTGTAGTGGCTATCGTTCATTTTGTCATCCATTTTGTCGTCATCGACAGCTGGAAGACGTTTACAAATTCTCTCCTTCTCTTTTCTTTTTTGATGAAGAGGGAGCAGTGACAGGTATTTTCTCGATTTTTTTGAACGGGATCGCATGTTTTAGTCGCCATTGAAATATAAAAGTTTGTAATATCTGGAATGTTGGATTTACTATCAGTTCTGAAAACTCCCCATTTTTAATAATTGCCTCTTGAGGCAGTGATTTCAATGTA
>JBMSHD010000083.1:0-10418 GCA_049416425.1 Francisellaceae bacterium
GAAAAAAGAGTATTTTGATGAACATTTAATCAATAATTTACCAACTTGGGTTAAGAGCTGCTATACTCTGGCTAATAGGGAATGAAAATGCAAAACACAGATGAAAAATACAAAAGCGCGTCGGCTCTCAATTGTGTTGTTATCTTTGATCCTGGCAGTATCAGGCTGCAGCTATTTTGCCCCTGAATATAAAGCACCAGAAGTCTTGATTCCAGATCAATGGCAAGCGGCTAACAACGGCAAGGCGGTGAATCTGCCTTATCTTTACTGGTGGCAGCAATTTAAGGATCCACAGCTGAACCAGGCGATTAATACGGCACTTGTCTATAATCGTGAAGTGGCACTTGCCAGAAGCAATATCGAGATGGCCGAGGCGGCACTTGATACCGTGGCATTAAACTGGATTCCTGGCGTTACTTTTCTCGCGGGCTTGATCAACAGCAATAATAACACCACACTCAATGGTTTGTCCTTGCCGCAAATTGATGGTACAGCCGGTTTTATTGGTTTTCTTCCGCAGTATACACTGAATATTTTCAGCAACATTACCCGCTACAAACAGGCTGGTTATCGGTTGACGATGACTGAGTTTGAGCTTAAAGCCGTGCGTCTGGCCGTTATTGCCAAAGTTGTCTCGGCCTATTTTATCGCCACGGCTGCCCATAAACGCCTAAGGTTATTGCAGCGCTTATCGGAGAATGTAAATCTGCTTTATCAAAATAATAATGCCATGGTGGAAGAGGGTTTTGGCAGTTTAGTCATCACCAATCAGCTCTATGCGGAACTTAACGATATTAATGGGCAGATGGCACTGGCCCAACAGGATATGAAGGCCGCTAAAAATGCCTTACGTTATCTGTTGGGACAACCTCCTGGAGACTATATTCTAAAGACCGATTTTGCCGCGTTTAATCCTGAGCAAATGATTCCGGGAAATCTGCCGGCATCGGTTATCGCTGAAAGACCGGATATTGCAGCGGCTCAAGCGCAATTAAAGGCAGCAAATGAATCAATTGCCGTGAGCTCTTCTCTGTTGACACCAAACCTGAATCTCAATGCTTTTTTTGCGAGAATACAGTTGTATGACTCAGACCAAAGTGGCGACTCAAGCATCAATTCAAAATCGCTTTATGCAACTAGTATTATCTCGCCGACCGTATTTGGTTTGATTAATCAAACCAAAACGGCCTATACACATGCTGAAATAAGTTATCTGGATCTTATTAACAAAGTGCTTCATGAAGTAGAAAATGCATTGCTGTCACAGCATGGAGCGCTGAAGAAATACCAGCATAATCTGGTAGCAAAGCAAGCGATTGCTGATAATGTGAAGATTTCAAAAGCGCTTTATGACCAGGGACTTATCAGCAGCAATACCTATTTGATCAGTCGTATAGAAAATACGACAGTCAGCCTGGTTATTCTTGAGTCTAAGCTAAGCGTCTTATTATCAGATGTCGTTGTCTATCAAGTGTTAGGAGGGGGATCGGCCTATGATATCGATTCACAAAAAAAAGATCAGCAAGGAAACTAGATCATGTTTAAACGTCTGAAGAAAAAGCTCAATTTAGCCACGATTATCTTTGCCATTGGTGCGCTGATTGCGCTCATCTATTTTGCGAGCTATCTGTTTACCATAACGGATAATGCCTTTGTGGTGAAAATTATCTCTCCGGTGTCGGCTAAAGTCAGTGGTACGGTAACGCAGGTGTATGTAAAAAATGGGGAAGAAGTCAAAAAAGGGCAGAGATTGTTTGAGCTTGATGATGAATCTTATGTTTTACAGTTAGAGGCGGCAGAAGCACAATATCTGCAAGCTCAAAAAGGAATTGATGCGCTTGAGAAAAACAAACAGATGAGTCAATACAACCAGGCCGCGGCAAAAGACAACTTGAAACTCTTACAGTATCAGTATCAACAAAAGAGCAAGGTGAATGTCAAAAATGCCGTTCCATTTATGGAGCTTCAGGATTTATCGTATCAAATCAGTGCTCAGGAAAATACGGTTGCCGCATTAAGCCAACAGATTGAGGCGCAAGTCATTGAGATTGAACAGGCGAAAATAGCCTTAAAATCATTGAAGGCAGCCTGGCAACAGGCGCAGTTAAACCTCGATCATACAACGGTTCGTGCCCAGGCAGATGGTATCATCAATAATATGTTTCTGGGAGTTGGCACGGCAGTGCGAGTTGGTGAGTCTGTATTTTCGCTGGTCGATAATAAAGTCACCTATGTGCAAGGGAATTTCAATGAAACAGAAGTTTCCGGAGTCAGGCCGGGAGATCGCGTCGATATTTATCCGCGAGCCTATCTGGGTGAGAAGGTTTTTCATGGTGTGGTTGAGAGTTTGCCGCTGGGCGTTAGTCGACAACATACCAATCCATTGACAGGCACTCAGATTGTGTTGAGTGAAAACAAGTGGCTGCTATTGCCTCAGCGGCTGCCGGTGATTATTAAGGTCGAAGATAGGGATGAAAATTATCCACTGCAAGCTGGCATGAGCGCTTATGTTTATATTCACGTTAAGTAGTTTCTGGGATCGGTATGATCCTTATTGGTATGGTCGTTTAATGGGATTAAAACTCAGCTTTATCGCCATTGTTCTGTTTATGGTCAATGCCTTTTTGAAATCGCCTTTCTCACCGGTTTTGATTATGCTGGTGGCAGCAGCGGGCGTGTTATTGATAGAGATGCCAGCGATCAATACCCTGAAGAAAAAAGACACGGTGTATCTGATTTTTCTGATGCTGACGCTGATAACTATCGTTATTTTCAATGTGATGAGTTATCTGACATTGGGATTTTTAATCGTCGCGCCTTTATGGGTCTACGTGTTGTATAGCTTTCTCTCCAGACAACCGGGTATGATTGAGGTTGTCAGTTTGATCGTGCTTCTGGCTTTGATGTCGCTGGAAGGTCAGGCCGCCACAGAACCCTATGCTGTTTTCAATCTGATCTTATTTATGCTTGAGTTCTCACTGTGTGCCTTTTGGGCACATAAGCTGTTTCCCTTTATCTACCTCAACATTTATTTGAGTGCAAGCTTAAGATCGCTGGAGGCGATGGCGCAGATGCTTGATAAGAGATCTTTCACAGCCGTTGACAATCTCAAGCAGATGCGCCATCTCATGGTGTTGAAGAACAGTTTGTCGCTGTTTGAGACCAGATCCTATCAATACTTACTCGATGAGATGAGTAAAGCCTTGGTATGGTTTCAGGCTGATATGCATGATCTTATCCTCTCTGGTGATTTAACGGATGATAAACGCCAGCGTTTGATGCTGTTTATTAAAGATCTGATTGAGGAGATTAAAAGCCGTTGTCCTTTATCGTCATCCATATCTGAACATGAAGATTCATCTGAATTGGCGCTTCAACACGCCTGGAGGGAGTTATGCAAGAGAAGCTAGTCGCCGCCCGAATCTGGCAGATTGTCAATCTTTTTGCCGTCTCTATTTTTATCTATCAGTTCACACAGTGGCCACAGGCGTTATGGATTCCCATTACCATCATGGCGATCACGGGACCCTTTAAGGCGGGGCTTACAACCAAAAAGGCATTTGAGCGTGCGCTGGGAACGACAGCCGGTCTCTTGATTACCATGATAGTCTTATTCTTTCTGCATTATAATTACACGTTGCTGTTTCTGTTTGGCATTGTATTGACCTGGTGTGTGGCATTTTCGATGTCTCAGCCTTATAAGTATTTCATCATGTTTATTACCATTATAATATCAATCAATTTCGCCTATCTTAATATCCCGGGTGTGGTTTATAACGAAACCAGTTTCATCACCAATCGTGGCATGGGCGTTTTGGTCGGCATCATCCTGTTTTTACTTTTTGAGCTTGTGATCTATCGCCATTATAATACGATTCGCGTGTTTCGCTATCAGCTGGATAATTACCGGAGGATGGCAAGGCGATCAATGACTTCTGTGCATATGACGCTTATAAAAGAGGGCGAAGCGGCGCTGGAGACTATCGACTTGACTTGCCGTCAAATTTTGAAACTTATCGATGATTGTGAAAATTTCAGGAAGGGTCTCTCTCATCAACCGGATACAGTTAAAAAGGCATTGCTATTGCCTTCTTGTCAGCTTTTGCGGCTTCTGCGAATTTATCTGTTTTATCTTCAGCGCCTGATCGATCGGCTCATTCAACAAAAGACAGTTGTGCCAGATTCATACGATACCATAGAGCGGCTTAAAAGAATGTTGACAAAGTCAGTTGATTTTCCTGTTCGATGCAAAGATAATGCCAAATATAAACGTGTTGTAAGAGATTGAAACATGGTGCAGAAAAAAGCATCTCAGATTGAAGTGGTGCTGGAGAAAATCATTTTTGCCAGCCGTTGGATTCAGGCACCGATTTATTTGATTCTGATTCTGGTGCTTATCGCTTTTGTCTATCAGATGGGTTTTGAGGTCTTTCATCTGCTGGTAAACCTGAATTCATATAAAGATTATAATCTCATTGTTTTGGGACTGACGCTTTGTGATACGGTACTGGTCGCTAATCTTATCGTCATTGTCATCATCAGCGGCTATGAGAATTTTGTCTCGCGGCTTGATGTCGATCATAAAAGCGGTGAGCCATTATGGATCAAAAAACTCTCTCACAGTGGGGTTAAGCTTAAAATTGCCGGTTCTATTGTTGCCATTTCATCGATTTCACTGCTGAAACAATTTCTCGATATTTCACAACTGACTAGCCGTGAGCTTTTATGGTATGTTATTATTCACCTGACTTTTGTGTTATCGGCGTTCTTTTTGGTAATGATCGCCTATGTGGAGAAAAAGTTAAAAGATTAAGGTTTTTTAGCGTTATTCGTAGAACCCCCTCCCTGCCTCCCCCTTAACACAAGGGGGAGGAGACAAACATTCCCTCCCCTTGGGATCAAGGGGAGGTTAGGTGGGGTTGGATAAACTATCGTTATTCAACGAATAATACGTAAAGAGCCAAGGATTAAGGTTTTTTATAAAAGAAACAGGAACCAAGCCCACCTGGTCTTCCTTTGATTTTAAGAGCAGAGAATATTTCACTCCCTTTTTTGCATTAAAGAGGGATAAAGCTAAAAGTATTTATGAAAGAGTAACGAATGACAATTAGTGAGAAGCAACAGGAAATTGTTGAAAATTTTGGTTTTTTTGAGGATTGGTCGGACAAGTATGCTTATTTGATCAGCTTGTCGAAGGGGCTTGATGATTTTCCCGAAGATAAAAAAGATGAGGCACATATGGTGAAAGGCTGTCAGTCTCAAGTCTGGTTTGATGCCGAGATAATAGACGGCAGATTGCATTTTAAGGGCATCTCAGATGCGGCGATCGTCTCGGGACTCATTGCTCTGTTAATCAAGGTTTACAGCGATTCCATGCCAAGTGATATCGTTGCCTCAAACACCGATTTTATGCAAAAAATAGGACTGGATCAACATCTCTCGGCAACTCGTAATAATGGGCTTCATGCCATGGTAAGCTATATCTATAATACCGCTTCTGCCTATGCGTTAACATCTTAGACTTCATTTGCTTCAGAATTATAAACCAGTCTATCAATTCATGGTCTATGAGTGATAAAACTTATAATTTTTCTGATATTATATTTCTGTAATATTCACAAAAATTTAATACTATTATATTATATCGAACATTTTGGGGTATATTATAATCTATTTATTGTTATAATTTAGCCACTTTATATTCGGCTAAGGCAGTAAGGCATGTTGACATTATTCAAATGAATGATGTGAAAATCAAGTGACCTGATTCGGAACATAATGTAGAAAATAGTTAATCATATGGAGCAGATAAAATGAAAACAAAAATTATAACTACTATATTTACACTGGGACTTATAACTACCGCTTTAACCGGTTGTGGCGGTGGCGGTGGATCGGATTCACCAAGTAATGACGACTCATCTATATTGGCATTTGATAATTCAAATGCATCATTACCATCAGAGTTGAAGATTGACTCAACAGCGGCGACAATTGTTGAGGTGATCAATAGCCCTCAGTCACAAACATTGCAGAATCAGCATCTTATGAATGTTGGTAATGCAGATGGATCAAGTATCAAAATTAATAGTATAACAGTCAATACGAGTCTTAATAAGAATGGCGAGAGTAAGGATGGTATTGAAATATTAACAGATAAAACCTTACCGGCTGGCAATAATTTGAATACACCACTTTGCCAGGATGGTCAGACTCTTGCGGTAAATCAAAAATGTGCGCTTGCCCTTAAAATTTATGGAGAGGATTTAGGAGCCGCTGGTGGAGTAATGACCGGCTATATTGATATTGCCGCGCAACAGAATAATAAATCCGTAAGTTATCGTTCTGCGGAGTCTATATTGACATTTACCAGTGATCTTAGCAAACTGGTTGATGAGAAAAACCTGAGCATTACATTTGAAAATGATCAAGGCGATCCTACGCCACCTGTCTATAGTGCAGGTGGCTCGTTTAATATAGTATTGAAGAATAATAGCTCACAAATTCTCAATTTTCCGACATTGTCTTTTAAAAAAGGCAGTTGGCTTGCCGATCAAGTGGATTTAGAGAAATCATCCTTAGAGTTTCTTGGCTCACTGGCTCCGCAAGCAACGCATACCTTCCAGGTGGTTTTTAAATCAACAGCAGAACAGGCACGGTTATTATCTGCCAGTAATGATGAGCAGAATAATTTAGATCTTAAAGTCAATGCCGCTAATTTAGATGAGGCCATTGAGCAGCCTGTGACGGTTGTAGATCAGGTTACTTATGCCTTTCAAGGAATCAGTGAACCTGGTCAGACGACGATAAATCTGGTCAATGAAGGAAGTAATGACCAAAAAATTAACATCAATACAGCAGATCTTCCTCAAGGTGTCAGTTTAAATACCGAGGCTAGTAGTTGTCAAAATGGTATGATTCTTCCTGGGATGGTGGATAATCAATGCCAGGTTGTGTTAGATATTGCCGAATCAGCAAAAGGGGATGGATACTTTGAGTTTAGCAATGCAGAGGCGGGTAACCAGGAGAAAACGCATCGTATTTTTGTCAGCGTTCCCAAGGTTCAACTTACACTTAATGTCAGTAAAGATGGTAATTCCGATACAGACAATACCATTAGCATGGTGAATAACAGTCCGTTTGACCTGGATTTAAGTGACTTTGCCAGTAAGTTGTCATTAACTGATGATATGGGGCAGACGGTCGATAAGAGCTTATATCAATTTGGGGCACCTTCAGCGGAAAATTTAAAAGCAGAAAGTACTGTCACATTACCATTGATCACTGAAAACGCAATGATCGCTGGTATATATCATTTGAATCTGAATGCGAGTAACAGTAATGCCGATGCAGATTCCTACAACGTCGATTTGACGGTTAATCGTCCTGTTACTCTACAGGTCTCAGATATTGCCTCGGCGGTAATCGGTGATAACATCACTATTCCATTGAAAAATACATCGGATTTTCCACTGGATTTAAGTCAAAAAACATTACAGTCATTAATAGAGATTAAAAATGAGCAGGGTCAAGTCGTCAATCATACTGTTTTTGCAGGCAGTTTTGATAATTGTGGTAATAGTATTCCTGCATCAGGCACTTGTACATTGACGCTAAATACAAGCAATACAGCCGCTAGTGCCGGACGCTATAGCTTGACGATAAACCCAACTTCTATTTATCAGGTCGTGCAATTGGTCAATGAGCAAAGTCAATCAATAAAGGCATTGAATTTTAATCTCAGCAGAGCCGATTCTCAGCTTGTATGGCAGCAAGAAGGTTTGTTGGAGAATATGGATTATGGTTCTGACATACCGCAAAATGCGGTGTTTACGCTGAAAAATAATAGTGCCAATTTCAATCCAATCAAGATTTCGAAGATTGATTTATCATCGCTTACTCATAGTAACGGCGTTGATGTTTCCGTTGTAGAAGATAGCTGTACGGGTAAAACATTAGCCGTGGGAGACATCTGCTCTTTTACGGTAAGTGTTGATGCCAAAAATGCTCATAAAGATGATACCGTGCAGGGTGATATTAATATTATGGCGACAGATGATGCAGGCAACTCCTTATTGGTTACATCCGCACAAAGTATGCGTATTCTTTCTCCTGTTGCTCTGTCTGCAAGTGTATCGACCGCAACTGTAGGTAAAAATGCGACGGTCACATTACAAAACAGCAGTAATTTCGCGTTTTCTGGTGATCTAGCCAAATTATTATTCATTACCGATTCAACGAAACAAACCATGCAGGTCGATCTTTCATCTGCGTCAGTTTGTAATACGATTGCGGCAGGAAAAAGTTGTAGTTTTGATTTTATGATTCCTGATGATTGGAAATCAGGCAGCTATGTTCTTTATTCCAGTAGTGATATCGATGCCAGTAAAATCATTGATACCAGTTTTAATGTTAATGAAGTCGGCGATCTACAGTGGACAGGTTCTACTACCACACCATCGACTATTGTAAGAGGTCAGAAACAGTCACTTTATTATACCCTGCAGTATACGGGTGAAAAACCGGCCACCATTACATCAATATCCTTACCGCAAGTCTTAGCTGGCAGCGGCATAATTCTATCACAAGACGATACAGCGGAAGATGCCTGTAAAAAAGATAAAGTTTTGACGGATGGCAGCACATGCAGTATCAATCTTTCAGTTGATGCCACAAATGCGGTTGATCCAAATGCATTAAAATTATTGCAGGGAACACTAGCCAGTGCAATATCAGGTTCATTATCGGTTGCGGTAGAGAATCAAAATAGCAGTTTAAATCAAAGCATCCAATTTAATACAACACTTGATGTTGCGGATATGAGTATGCAACAGGACTCCGTTGGCTTGATTGGTCCTGGTGAGAGCTTTGCCGTAACGATTAACAATAACAGTGAAACATCGGCTATTAAACCTGAATTTGTTATTGCTGATTGGTTGAAGCCTTATATTTCGATTACGCCAGAAGCTGTAACTATTCCTGAATCTGGTTCACAAAGCTATACATTGAAGATTGCCGATGACAGCGCGCTAAATAGTCTTATCATACAAAATAAGGCAGCTATTGAACAAAACAGCTCAAATGGTGGTGTTATCTATATTAAAGCGCCTGAATCTTCTGATGTGCTTATGCCAACTATAAATAGTACGGAAAGTGGTATTGTGCCCGATGACTCAGTAGTAATCTCTGATATGGGCACAAATCGTGCGCAGATTCGTTTCAGAAATAAATCGGCTAAAATCACCTATTCTATTGATTCAGTGGATAGCAGTAAACTTCCTGCTGGAGTCAGCTTATCAAACGAGAGTACGTGTACAGGTGATCTGACCGCTGGAAAAAGCTGCGATCTTATTTTGGATATTGATTCTTCTAAAATAGTGGCTGGAGAGCAGGGTGGTATTTCATTAAATTATAGTTATGATGGACATGGTTTTACAACGGCTATGGCAGCGATCAGTGCCGATAAGACACAGTTGAGTATCTTGCAGGCCAGTTCGGTTACCTATAATTCAAAACCAGGTCTATTGACGGTTGCAAATACAGGACAGCTTCCCTATCAGTTTAAAGCGCTTACTGGGGCGTTGACGCTGCCAAATGGATTGGGAGTAGATGAAAGCAGCTCAAATTGTGCCAATGCCATAGTAGAACCGGGTGGTCAATGTACGATTGCTGTGAAAACGACATCCACTAACCCCGACATCTATAACGATGCCAATTATGTTGCCTTTATTAATGGAAATCCTCAGGCAGATAGCGTGCAAAGTCCGCCGTTTAGTGTAAAAGTGAATCAGCCAAGTATGCAGGTTAGTCTGAATCAGGTCAACCTGGATAATTATATCATCACGGTTAGAAATGGAAATAGTGACCAAGATACATTGGGCAATTTAACCATTACTACGCAGTTGAGTGGTGTTGATAGTCAATATGTTATTTCTGACCAGTGTAACACTGTACTGGCTTCCGCGGCAAGTTGCCAAATCGCCATTGGTATAGATAAAACGAAGCTTAATCAATTATTTGAAACCCTGCCAGCCCTGAACTTGAGCATTAGTGGGACGGATATCAACCAGGATTATACGAGCAGCAAGTCATATCAAATCAATGCCAATTATGATGTATTCGCAACAAGTAATGATGGAAAGCTATATGGTTTAGAGAAGATGCAATCTTATGCTGGATATACCGGTTCTCTGATTGATACCATAGTAGATGGTTCACTGCTTATGCGTGCGCCTGATGATACTACCAAACAGAAAGTTTTTGGTGTGACAAATACCTTAAAATCTTCACAGTTATCAACAGCAACAGCTCTGAAATCAGGTGGCGCTATAGAGTTGTCGAAACCTGTGTATACGAAAAATAGATTAGGAACGCGCGCAAAATAACTTCCTTTTTTTCATGGCGAAATATCTTCCAAT
>JBMSHD010000084.1:0-10391 GCA_049416425.1 Francisellaceae bacterium
TGGAAGATATTTCGCCATGAAAAAAAGGAAGTTATTTTGCGCGCGTTCCTAAACAAAGATATAGTCTATTCAATGTTTATGAATAAGCTAAATGTAGTTAATATAAACACATTGATAACAAAAAAATCAAATAAATCTTTTTCTTACACGTCAACCAGTGAATTTTGGAGTGATGAATTTAAGAAAAGACACAATAAGTGTCATATCAATAGAAATTGCTCGAATTTAATCAATAACGAGCTGCACAAATTGCATATTGCAAACTGGAATATTATTAGACCCAACGGTAAAGATGAGTATATAACTCAATCAATGAGGGATGAGTTACTAATGAGCAATGGTGTGACTTTTTGCTACAACAGTAAAGAAAATAGCAAAATGATAGCCCTCGTTGGAAATAATGAAAATTCAATGTTTATAGGAAATCTACTGAGAAATAAACAGTTGTTGTTGCACAGTATAGGAATTATATTTGATTATATAGAAATGAGGCATGGAGTTATCCATGAATAAATATATTAAGACGTATACCGTCATGTCAGGTCATATAGATGTGACTGAACATATGAGCAACGTGGAATATTATGAGTTTTTTAAAAGTGCCATATTTGCTTTTTTGTATGAAAACAACTTTTCATCACTCAATGAAGATGATGATCTCTGGCCGATTGTGCTTGAAGAGAGCTGTAAATTCTACAAAGAAGTTCTTTTTAATTCTGAAATTAAAGTTTCAATTAGTTTTAAATATATCGGTGAAAACAAAAACAAATGGCTATGTATTGGGGAAATGCATAATACAGACGGTGTGGTCTGTGCCGTATGGGAGAGTCTCCATGGTATCCTTAACCGTAAGACAAGAAGAATACAGCCAATGACTGATGGTATGTTTAACTTAATTAGTCTATATACTGAAAAATGTCATACTCAGGCAAGCAATACAAATTAATACCTTTTCCACTTCAACATCAACAGCTGGCTGAAATTTTTTGTGATAGCCTCTTCGCACTGAATGACTAATGAGTCATAGCTTGGCATGTTCCATTTTCGTATTAATGTTTTGCCAACCCATTTTTTCAAGTTTGAATGAGACACCACATGTAAAATTGTTTTAGAATCATGAATTTTGTATCTGCCTTTATACCATGTCTTTTTGTTTCCTACCATTAATGAAGCGATTACATGATTTCTAGAGTATATCAAACGACCATATTGAGCATGTTTTTTTTGATATTCATCAAATTTACCAAGTCTATTGCTATTATTCGTCATTTCATAGAATGTTTCTAGCTTCCATTCACCAATGATGTTACCAGTTGTGTTGTTCAAAGCATCTTACCTTCTCTAATATGGTTCATTAACTTTTTCGTATTGAATATAGTCATATTTTTAAAAATCATCCTTATAAATACTCAAAATCATTTATATGATTCTCAAACCGACACAGCTCGCCTCTAAACGTCAAATTAACATGACCTATCGCTCCGTTTCGATGTTTGCCAATAATAACCTCCGCTATTTGTACGGAACTGCAATCATAACGGTTAAGATGATCAGCCAGAGTTCCGAGATATTATTCTACCCCAAACTGTCAACACAGTTTTTTGAAAAATAGTATTCCTATACACCTTCATGCTACCTTTAATGCTTGTTGTGCTTTATTCTTTCTTTCTGTTGCTCCTTCATCATATACATTCATCGGCTTTTTATAATTCAGAGTCTCATGGAATCGACGATGATTATAAAACTCAATATAATCAGCCATATCCGTTCTTAATTCTAGCAAAGACTGATATGACCTACCCTACCTTCTTGGCTTACTCATCTAACTGTTTGTTAAGTTTATCATTCTCTTCCTTGTACTCTTTAACCGCTTTTGCCGGCTCCATCGCCACAGACGCATTCGCCAGAAAAATCGCTCCAGTTTTGAATGTTTTTTGTCGTCACATTGTGCTTGCTGGCACACTGCGCCAATGTCAGATCATCTCTTAATGCCTCCAAGACAACCTTTGTCTTAAACTCTGCGGAGTAAATTGTGCGTTTCTTGATCATTTTAAACCTTTTTTATTTCGTCTTCAACAGAATATAGGAAATCCAATTCAATTCATAATGTTTTAATTTCTTGGAGTATTATACTCGGGACAAAAACAACTACATCAATCGCGCTTTTTCCACGATATCAGCTACTGAAATACCATCGACCGCCAAAAGCTTATCCTTATCGCCATGCGGCAGATAATGATCCAAAAGCCCTATATTTCGTACTTTAATCCCAGACATCAGATCATTGGCGATTAAAAACTCGTTGACGGCAGAACCTGCTCCACCGGCGACGGCATTTTCTTCCAGAGTAATGATGCAATCATGGTCAATGACGATATTTTTGACCATCGTCTCATCCAAAGGCTTGACAAAACGCATATCGATCACCGTGGCATTCAATTGTTCAGCCGCTTTTAAGGCTATCGCCAGCAGTGTCCCAAAATTCAAAATGGCATATTTTTCACCGGATCTCACCTTTTTGCCTTTTCCAAGCGCAATATCTAAACTTGGCGTAATCGCCGTTCCTGTTCCTGAACCCCTGGGATAGCGTACCATCGCCGCACCCTCATATTCATAGCCAAGGCTCAACATATGGTAACATTCATTTTCATCGCTTGGCGTCATAATCACGGTATTGGGAATGCAGCGCATGAAACTTAAATCAAAACTACCGGCATGAGTCGGTCCATCGGCACCAACAATTCCGGCACGATCGACGGCATACAGCACGTCTAAATTTTGCAGACTGACATCGTGAATGACCTGATCATAGGCGCGTTGCAAAAAGGTTGAATAGATGGCAACCACGGGTTTTAATCCCTCACAGGCCAATCCCGCAGCAAAGGTCACGGCATGTTGCTCGGCGATGGCAACATCATAATAACGATCTGGAAACTCTTTAGAAAAAGCAATGAGATCCGAGCCTTCCCGCATCGCCGGTGTGATACCAATGAGTCGTTGATCTTTTTCTGCCATATCGCAGATCCATTGGCCAAAGATATTGGAAAAACTGGGATTTACCACTTTTTTACCGCCACTGGCTTCGGTGTGAAACTGTGGATTGACATGATGAAATTTAATCGGGTCGGCTTCCGCCTTGTCATAACCCTTTCCTTTTTTGGTCAGGATATGCAAAAGCTTTGGCCCTTTGTGGTTCTTTAAAGTACGCAAGGCCTCGACAAGCCCGTTGATATCATGGCCATCAATGGGCCCGACATAATAAAAATTTAAAGCCTCAAACAGATTCGCCGGCACAAACATACCTTTGGCTTGAGTCTCAACACGTTTGGCAACTTCAAAAGCACCGGGCAGTTTCTTCAAGATCTTCTTACCGGTTTCACGAATGGTATTATAGGTCGAGCCAGACAACATTTTAGTCAGATGCACCGTCAAGGCGCCGACATTCTCAGAGATTGACATCTCGTTATCATTGAGCACGACCATGATATCGGCATGCATGCCACCAGCATGATTAAGCGCCTCAAAGGCCATGCCACCGGTCAGCGCTCCATCGCCGATAATGGCCACGGATTGATGCGGTTTACCCTTTATTTTATCGGCTTCCGCCATGCCCAAAGCCGCCCCGATAGACGTGCTGGAATGCCCGACGCCAAAGGCATCATATTCGCTTTCTGATCGTTTGGGAAATCCGGATAAACCACCCTCTTTTTTGATGGTGACCAACTCATCGGCACGCCCGGTTAGAATTTTATGTACATAGGTCTGATGCCCGACATCCCAGACCAGATGATCATTTGGTGTGTCATAGACATAATGAAGTGCGACGGTCAGCTCAAGCGCCCCCAGACTGCTGGCAAAATGACCGCCAGACACATCCAGCGTCGCCACGAGAAAGTTGCGGATTTCTCTGCCAAGCTCAACCAGTTTTGTCTGCGGCAGTCTGCGCAAATCATGCGGATACTGAATCTGTGATAGAAGCGGATACTGCTGTCTGTCTGCCGTCATATGTTTAACCTTTGATCAACCTTAAATCATAGACTCATAGTATCCATGACATCGACCCGATTCTCAAGTAAAAATCACTTTTTTACTGCTTACTCCCACTCGATTGTACCCGGTGGCTTGCCGGTGACATCATAGACCACACGAGAGACGCCTTTGACCTCATTGACGATGCGATGTGAGACTTCCTCCAGCAACTCATACGGCAAATGCGCCCAGCGTGCCGTCATAAAGTCAATCGTCTGCACGGCTCGAAGCGAGATGACATAATCGTATTTGCGCTGATCCCCCATCACACCCACCGACTTGACCGGCAGAAATACGGCAAAGGCTTGTGAAACTTCATCATACCAACCGCTTTTTTCCAGCTCTTCCATGAAGATGGCATCGGCCAAGCGCAGAATATCGGCATATTCTTTTTTCACCTCGCCAAGAATACGGACACCAAGTCCCGGCCCTGGGAATGGATGTCGATAAACCATGCGATATGGCAGGCCCAGCTCAATGCCTACTTTTCTGACTTCATCTTTAAACAGTTCACGCAAAGGCTCAATGAGGCCAAATGACATATCTTCAGGCAGACCACCAACGTTGTGGTGTGATTTGATGACATGCGCTTTTCCCGTGCCCGAACCAGCTGATTCAATCACATCCGGGTAGATCGTACCCTGTGCCAGCCATTTGGCATTTTTAAGTTTCGTCGCCTCTTCATCGAAGATATCGACAAAAAGATTGCCAATAATCTTACGTTTACGCTCAGGATCTTTAACCCCTGAAAGCTTTGTTATAAAGCGATCTTCGGCATTCATCCGAATAACATTGACCTGCATGTGCTCAGAAAAGGTCTCCATGACCTGATCACCCTCATTCAGACGCAAAAGCCCGGTATCGACAAAGACGCAGGTCAGCTGATCGCCGAGCGCTCTGTGCAGTAAAGCCGCCACCACTGAAGAATCGACTCCACCTGATAATCCCAAAATAACCTGATCGTCACCGACCTGATTTTTGATTCGCACAAGCGCATCTTCGATGATATTGGCTGGATTCCACAGCCGCTGACAACCACAGATGCCGATCACAAAATTCTCCAGCATCTGGCTGCCATGCATAGTATGGGTGACCTCAGGATGAAATTGCACGCCATACCATGGCTTTGATTTATGGGCAATCGCCGCCACCGGCGCATTGGCAGATTCGGCAATCACCTCAAAATCACAGCCAACATCGACCACTTTATCTCCGTGACTCATCCATACATCCTGCCTTAAATCCAAATTTTCAAACAACGGAGTATTTTTAATGATATCAACCTGAGCATAACCAAACTCGCGTTTGGCCGATGATTCAACTCTGCCGCCATGCTGATGAGCCATGGTCTGCATGCCATAGCAGATACCAAACACAGGAACATCAAGCCCAAATACCACATCTGGTGCCCGCACATGCAAGGCTTCATTGACCGACTCAGGACCTCCTGAGAGAATGATGCCACGAGCCTTGAAATTTTCGATGTGCCTGATATCCACATCGAAAGGATAAATTTCACAATAGACACCGATTTCACGCACTCGACGCGCAATTAACTGTGTGTATTGAGATCCAAAGTCAAGAATCAAGATTTTATGTTTATGAATGTCCTGCATCAATTAAGCTCATGCGCAATTTTAACCTGGGTGCATTATATACCACTCATTATCCTTTTTTCCAGTTTTCTGTCTATTGAATTGTATATCCACCATAAATCATATTAGCAGCTTCGCAATATGATGAGTCAAATAAAACAGATCAGAATTTATCACCATGCTACCGCTGTCATTTTATTCCAGATACCACAACAGCAATCCAAGCCCCCACAATTACAAGCAATTACTTTTGTGTTTTTTGTGAAAGTTAAAGTTTTACCCTGTATTTTCATCTTCAAACCGACGTATAATGCCTTTTAACTATACAATTATGCATAATGGGAATTAATAATTATGTTATCGACTATCATCCATTCCCTGGTTCCAGTCGCTTTCGTTATTTTACTGGGCTTTATTGCTGGCTATAAAAAAATTATCAATAATCAACACAGTCATTCTCTGGCCACCTATGTCATGAGCTTCAGCTTCCCCTGTCTTCTGTTTGCCATCACGGCAACCGCAAGCCCTAAGCTGCTTATCAACATCGATGCCATTGTCGCCTTTACCATCGGTCTTATGGGCATGTATCTCATCGGTTTTGCCATGCATCACTACATCATGAGACGCGATATTCACAAGAGCGCTCAAGGCGCCTTCGTCTGTGCCTTTCCGGACATGGCATTTATGGGCATTCCTATCTTCATGCAACTTCTGGGGCCTCAGGCTTTAATCTCTATCGTCATGGGCAATATCATCACCAGCGTGCTGATGATTCCAATGACCGTAACGCTGCTTGAACTGAAGCATGGAAACAGCCATAAGCTGCACCATCTCATCGCCAAACAACTGTTTACCGTCATAAAAAAACCGCTTGTTTTCGCCCCAGTTTTGGGCATCATCTACTCAATAAGTGGTCTGGAGCTACCAAAACTTATTGATGACAGCCTGCATCTTATCGGCAATACCACCTCCGGTGTCTCACTGTTTGCCTTAGGACTGATCATGTCATGCTATACCATAAAGCTGACTCGTGGCGTGCTGCTTAATATCATGCTTAAAAACATCATTCATCCCGTTCTGATGATCGCTTTAGTGGCAATTTTTGCGCTTAAAGGTATCTTTGCTAAAGAGGTGATCCTTTTGTGCGCTATGCCTACAGCGACCATGACCACTATGTTTGCACTGAAATATCAGACATTGACGGAAGAGTCCACCAGTGCGACGATTCTAGGAACGCTCATCTCTATCATTACCCTGCCGGTATTTATGCTTATCGTTGCTATTTAATCACAAAACTCTAACGCCAAAGTCTGATATACTACTTGCTAAAATCTTAAACCAATTGAGCTCGCAACGATGAAAAATCAGATTATTGCCGCCAAATGGATTCTACCCATCCGCCCTGAACATCTTGTTTTAGAAGATCATGCTTTAGTCATAAGCGATGATAGGATCATTGATATTCTACCAACTCTGGAGGCGAAATCACGCTATAGACATCATGAGGTCAGTGATTTTAATCACCATGTCATCATGCCGGGAATGATCAATTCACACACCCATCTGGCGATGAATCTGTTTAGAGGCTTAGGCGATGACCATACACTTGAACGCTGGTTGAATGATTACATCTGGCCGGCCGAAACCAAAACAGTCTCAAAAGAGATGGTTTATGATGGCACGCAACTGGCATTGGCCGAATCAATCCGCGCAGGAGTGACCTGCATCAATGACCATTATTTCTACCCGGATGCCGTCATCAAGGCCATTGAAGAAGCCGGCATTCGAGGTCGAGTTTCCAATTGTATTTTTAATTTTGCCGTGCCTTGGGCTGACGATATCGAACAATACTTTCGAGACACCATAAAGACGATTGAAACCGTCGATAATGCCCATACATTTGCTGCTATCGGCCCACACTCGCCCTATACAGTCGATGACTGTATTATGCGACGCGTTATCGCACTGTCGGATAAACATGAGCTACCGATTCATATCCATCTTCACGAAACACGAAATGAAGTCGATGGTTTCAGAGAAAAACACGGGCTGACTCCACTTCAATATTATGATAAAAATGGCTGGCTAGGCGATCATTTCATCGCCGTCCACATGACGGCGGCAGATGAAAAAGACATCGATATCCTATACAAACATGGCATCTCAGTTGTCCACTGCCCCGAATCAAATATGAAACTCGCATCAGGGATCATGCCATCTCAGCTGCTTTTTGATAAAGGCATCAATATCGCCCTTGGTACCGATGGCGCCGCCAGCAACAATGATCTGAGCCTCTTGGGAGAAGCACGAAGCGCCGCTTTTTTAGCCAAACTTAACTATGGTGCTGATAAGCTACCTGCTGCCAAAGCGCTGGAGATGGTGACGATTAACGGCGCTAAAGCTTTGCATCTTGATCACTTAATTGGCTCACTCGAGCCCGGTAAACAAGCTGATTTTATCGCCATCAACCTTTACCAGCCGGAGACTTCACCGGTATACAACCCGATGTCACAGATCATCTATGCCGCCGCCAGCAGCCAGATCACCGATCTTTGGTGCAGAGGCAAACACATCATGAAAAATCGGGAAATCACCACGTTGTCACTATCAAATATCTTAAAGAAACAGGAAAAATGGTCAAAAATCATTAAATCAGCGTTTGCCTCATAAGCTATTGATCGCTGTTCTACCTCAGCTTAAAACAAGCTTTTGATCTTTTTCTCAATAAACATCTCTTTTACCCGCCCTGTGGTAAACTTCCAAGCGGTACTTAGATCAATTTTAGGTGGAATGATTAGCTCATCTGGGTTTACAAATACTTCAATAACTGTGGGTTTTATGTTCTTAAATGCTTGAATTAAAGCTGGCTCAAGCTCATTGATATGCTGAACTCTGATGCCGTCACATCCATGGGCGATGGCTACGTCTTTATAATTGGGATTAACAAGATCAGTGACATAGCGAGGGTAACCTGCTGCTTCCATCTCAAGCTCAACAAAACCAAATTTATTGTTGACGAATACGACCGATGTAAGGTTGAGGCCATATCGAGATGCGGTAACCAAATCACCTAGGAGCATCGAAAACGCACCGTCTCCACTCATGGAAATAACCTGTCTATCTGGATATTTCGCTTTTGCCCCAATGGCGGCAGGCAAAGCGACGCCTAAAGATCCATGACTAAATGAACCGATTAAACGCTGAGATCCATGCATTCTTAAATAACGTGCCGTCCAGACGGTAATCTCACCGACATCGGCAATAAATATGGCATTATCATCTGCAAGCTCTGCTATCTTAAGCACAACTGATTGTGGATGAATAACCGCTTGAGTATTTTCAAAATTCAGATATTTTTCATTGGTGGATTCTATCCATGCCGTTTTTTTTCTCTGTAATTTCTTCAGGTGAGTCGAATCTGTTTTAGAATCGATAAGCGGTAGTAATTTTTGAAGTGTCGACTTGACCTCACCAATGGCTCCACAGGCGACTGGGCACCGATGTCCAAGTTTTTCAGGGTTTAAATCTATTTGAATAACATTGCCATGAGTCGGTAAAAATGCTGAGTAGGGAAAGTCGGTGCCCAACATGATCAATAGATCCGCATTTTCAACGACAGCAAGCCCATGGGGCGTACCAACATGGCCGATTCCGCCGATATTATTCAGATAGTCATGCTCCAACACTTCTGTCCCTTTCAGAGAATGTGCCACAGGTGCCTGCAATGTTTCAGACAGCGCCATAACCTCTACTCTGGCGCCCCTGGCACCAGCACCAATTAAAAGAGAAGGCCGCCTGCTACTATTGATTAAGGCCGCCATTTTTTCAAGTTCTTCGGCTGAAGGTATGACCAAATGAAAATGTCTGGGGAAAATACAGACCGGTCGATCGGATTTTTCAATTTCAGCGATAGAAAGATCCGTCGGGATAGACAGATGTGCCACACCTCTTTGACTAACTGCCGCCTCTATGGCTTGCTGAATCAATCTAGGCATCTGCTGAGGTCTTTGTAGTACCTGGTTAAATACGGTTAAATCATCGAATATTTTGAGTTGATCGACCTCCTGAAAATAATCTGAGGCAATTTCACTACCTGGCACCTGGCCTGTAATTACCAAGACTGGAGAGCGGTCGCGTTTTGCATTATACAACCCATTGACATAGTGTAATGCGCCTGGACCAATTGTTCCTACACATACAGCCAGCTCTTGTGACAACTCAGCTTGAGCCGCCGCGGCAAATCCTGCAACTTCTTCATGCCTGACGGTATACCAAGTGATGCGCCCATCTCTTCTGATGGCATCCGTTACGGCATTCATTGCATCTCCAGTGATGCCAAATATCTGCTTGATCCCATATTCAGCCAGTTGGTAGACAATCTCTTCTGCAATACTATGTGTTGCCATATGAATCTCCTGTGTTAAATGCTGCTTCTTTTATGGTTTGGATGGTTTCATTTTTCTTTTGCAGGTAAGATTCCGCTATGATTTAGCAAAAGACAGCCACCTGATTTTTAAGCGCTAAATAGATGACTTTCCAAAACTGTTTCGCTGTAGCAACAATGGTTCTTCCTAGATCTTTCCAACGCTTTCGATTTCCATAAAAGCATAGACCATATATCCTTGATTTATCACTACGTTTTTCATTGTATAGACGAGATTCATTCTGATTACCATTAAGAGCTGTTATTTTTTGATCTTTCTTTATGACAACGCTGAAAACTCCCCATTTTTAATAATTGCCTCTTGAGGCAGTGATTTCAATGTA
>JBMSHD010000085.1:0-10259 GCA_049416425.1 Francisellaceae bacterium
GTGACAAAACGCTCGAGAAAGTAATAAATGCTAAATTTTAATAAGACAGCCCTGCGTTTGAGACATCAGGATATTGACAGCTGCCATCGGAGTCTCTGGCATAGCTGAATTTTTTAGTGATATCATCATTGTCATCAATCGACTCAACGACATTACCGTAATCATCGTAACTGACCTCTGCTTTTTGCTCGAACTGTCGCCCATTAACGGTCACTCTATCGTATTTCACCTTTGCCTCAGCATAAGAAACGGAAGCCGGCGTCACATTATCTGTAAAACTGGTCGAAAGCTGATTCATGGTGTTGTTAGTTGCCACCGTATAGCTCGGCGTCAAGGAATCATCATAACCATAGGCTATTTCATTCGTCTGATCCCCCTTTGTGATGACGCTGTTTAGCTTTCTTTGCAGATGATCGTAATAATCTGTCTTTGTTGATATTGGCGAGGTGATATCATCGGATGAATACAAGGCTGTGCTGACATTATAGCTAAATCCTGTATGGTTCGTCTCGGCAAATATATTGGAACTGTCACTGGCGCTTGTCGTTATTTGCGTCAATGGATAGCCGGTATAATTGTTTCCTGTAAAGCTTTTCATATCATCATTGACGGCATTGGGACAGGTGTTGCTAAGATAATAACTGCTGCTCTCGGTTTCACCATAGGTATAAAAAGTCTGTGTATACTTTGATTTTGTTGCATCCTGATAAGCACAGACACTGGTTACAACCGGAAGATCAAAGGTTGTGCTTCCTGTCGAGGCGACAATATCGCCATAACTGTAGAGCGTCGAGCTTATAACGCTTCCCTGATGAGGATCGAAGAGATCAACCTCTTTTAATAGATCATCAGCCAGCTCTCCTGCCGGATTGCCGCTGGAGTAATAACTATATAAATTTACCTTTTCAGCATCACCAGAGCTATCCTGTGAAACGATACTCGTCAGCTCATCATCACTCAGCGATAGGGCATTGATATTGCCACTGCTACTGGTAATACTATAACCTGATCCCGAGACCGCAACGACAATGCTGTCACCATAATTATTGGTAATCGTTTGCAGCTGCCCCGAGCTGTCATACTGGAAATTTAAAACCAGACCAGAAGCATAACTGATCTGACTCAAAAGCAGATATTTGGCATTACCGCTTTGTGCCTGAAAACGTTCTGTACGACCATCATTATAAATCGCATAAACGACACTCGGATCAGATGCCAAAGAACCCAGAATTTTTCGATCATGTATGGAAGTAAAGGCAAAATTAAGCAAATACATGCCGGTTGTTGCATCTTTCTGTGACGAGCTGACATAATAGGCCGAACCATCACTATCATAAAACGTGTTATCCATAAAATAGGGCAGATCATACTGCCAGTGTTTACCCACTCGATACGGCGCATCATCGGCTAATACCGACGATGTATAGAGCAAGGACAAGGCATAATCATCCTCAAAATGATGATTGGACAGGCTGCCAACCACTTGTGAATAGCCGAGCTCACCGGTTCGCTCATCCACACCGGAGGTGCTGCCGTATAAAGATGCGGCGGTCTGTCCGGCGCTGCTATCGATGGCATAGGACTGTACAGACAACAGCATGATTGAAGCAAGCATTGTTCGCACAATGATTTTTTTTGAAAAAATAGGCATGGTTTTGATCACTTTTTTAATAAATAACAGCCGATAGCTTATGAAAAAGTGCGCTGAAAACAAAATATCCTGCGCTTTTTTAAGTTATCACTACTCAAAATCAGTGCTGATAATCTGGAAAATAGCGCTCATAAAAAATCACACGAGAACTGTTCGTCGAACCAAAGGCAAAGCGCTGACGCCAACTCAGATTGTCGATCATCACCGTCTTGTCTGTCAACCTGTTGGTTTGTTTTAAAAAGGCGTATTTTCCACCCATATCCTTAAAGCGGACTCCCGCGTCCTTAATATCAACGCCATTAAAAATATTAGCTTGATCAATATCAAGTCCATATCTACTCAGAAGAGTTCTAATCGATTGTTTATCCCAGCGTCCGGCTGTCATAATACCTATAGTGGCACCTTCATTGTTCGCCTCCTGGAGGTCCTGGATCAATTTCTCATTCACAGACACATTCAGAGATTCGCCGAATGTAGCTGTTCCTATTTGAGATTGCCATCTAATTTTAGTTAATTGAGGCTGACTACTCTCATACTCACCGCCTGTTATGGAAATCAACGTTTCATCAAGATCAAGCCAGATCTCATGATCACCACCCAACTGATTTAAGGCTAAACCAGGACTGGCAAGACGTGTTGCAAAATGCGAGACGATCCCGCTGCCCATCACCATTTCTCCATCATTGAGATAGCCATAGAGTGGGCTTGAGGTTACATTATGTGGCAGCAGCCCTGTGCTTGCGGCGATATCCTCTCCACCCATAACCACATTTGCAGCAGCCTCCAGCGCAATTGGCAGGTTTGCACTGGCGACAGCTAATGCCGCCATACCACTTGATATCATCAAACCATCCAAAGCAAAGGTCGCCGCTTTTGGTATTGAGGGAAGGGAAAAATGCCCGCTTGGATCACTGAAATTCATCGGATTTGCCAGCGCATAACCAAAGGCATTGCACGTCAGATTGCTGTCAAATGCATCCATGTTATCGGCCTGCATAAAATGACCTGTCATCGGATCGTAGGCTCTATAGCCATTCCCAAACGCCAACATTGAATTAGCACTATCCCAGTATTGTCCCGCATAGGAAAAAGCATTTTTGGCAATATTAGCGGCATCTCGCCGTTCGTCACTGTCATAACAAACATCGTGGGCTTTATGGTGAAGATGCATAAAATTCGACGGCCAGCCATAAACACTGTATTGACAAAACCCTGTCAATTGATGCTGATTATCCATGCCCATAATCACATTGCCCACGGCATCCTCATATAAATAGGTTGTCGCCGATGCAGCGCTGTAGTTTATACAGACGATACAGATCACAATCAATAATAAGCATCTCAATTGAGTCATCCAAGTATCAGGCCTGACAGTCATATTGATTTTCTGAAGCACAGTTATTAAAAACAGGTTGAAACGTAATGGCATTGTCTATTTCCTCTAGCGTAGGCATAAAATAATAATCACGGTAATAGATCGGAACATAGACCTTTGATGTATTACCCGTGCTATCGGTAACATCAACAAGCAGCTCCGCGGCGATGGGTATCTGTGATTTCTCCAGATCCACTCCGGCTGTTGCCAGATAAAAATACCCTTCTTCCGCCTTGTCATGTGTTGCGATGATCGAGATGTTATGACAGGTGTCATTATAGCAGCCACGTTCGATATAGCTGGCATCATAGACACCATAATAGGGTGCATAGCTCTGCGTCTTTGTGCCACCATCGGTTAGATAAGAGACAAAACTCACCATTTCCACATAATCATCATTCGAGTCTGGTGTGATGGAAAACGCCGAGTCACTCACCGAAAACAGTGAAATAGACGCCACCCCACAGTTTGCAAAATTATCATCAGGATCGGTGGGATCACAATCGGTCTCATCGATATCAAACGACCTGAACAACCATAAGTCTGACAATGCCACGCCTTCATCCTCTGTCTCATTGATTATCTTAATATTCTCAAGAGCACCGCTCAGTGATGTATTTTTAGCCGCTAGCGAGAATGTCGGTGAAATATTGATATCCTGAAGATTTGGCTCTTCTTTGAGTCTGGCTTGAAATTCGGCAACCCTATCGTGTGAGAAGCTATAGTCTAGCATCGTATCATCTCCAGAAGTATTGCCATCGGTTGGAACCGAATAAGAATATGACGATGTGCTGGCCAGCGAGCCATCAAAAGGATAACCGGATGCGACATAGGCTATTTCAATATCATTCTGTGAATATTTGGTCGGTGGCGCCAGCAGAATCGTTATCGGTGTCGAGCTGGCCAGAATCATGCCATCATCGTCTTCATAATTGATCGTCATCTGTGCCGTTGCCCCCAAAGCGTAATGATTATCAGGATTGAAGATACTAAGAAAGAGAACAGGATCCGCAGAGGATGATGAATAAAAACCATGACTATACTCTCCACATTTATCAACATTAACCTCGTAATTGCAGGGATTATAGGCATAACCCGTCGCGGCGAAGCTTGCCATTGCCGGCACAAAAACCACACGGCTATCAGACAGTGATATCGTATCACGGCTGATTTGATTATTGATATCATTTTGACCCGTATCTGCTGAATAGATAGCCAGTTGAGGCTGATCATACTTTGGCGCAAAAGGATAAGACACACTGACCGAAAGCCGAGTCGTATCAAGATCCGATATAGACTGGCCATTTTTTTCAACATTCCTGGGTGCCTCGGGCCTCATAATAGATTTTGTATATCCATATACAAAATCGAATCGGCTATCCTCGGCGGCATAAATTTTGCCCGGGACGTCCGCCTCGCCAGCATACCTTCACAAATTCACTGCGTTCATTCCGAGCAGGCAACTGTCTCCGATTCTACTCTACGCCTTGGGTACAAGCTGTTTCACAGACTTCGCTCTGGCGCCTACGGCACGTCGCTTGCTGTTTACAGCGCAAGACTACCCGGGTCTACTCGACCTCGCGTTCCGCTCTCCATGTCTCGCAGCGACCGAAAAAGGCCATTGATCCTCACCATTGACAAATAACATAGGGTGATCATCATTCGGCATGCTCCACACCGTCGATGAAATATTCGCCGCTGATTTCACGGTTATCGTATACGTATCACTAGCCCATCCCCATAAAGGACATAGCAATAGCAAAAAAATTGAAAGCTTCATGTTGGTTTTTATTTATTTTAATCTACTCAGACTTCAACCATCGGTTCTTAGTTAATAATCGGCGAAAAACTCAGATCATTCGTCGTCGTAAACTGATAGTTTCCAGAGCTTAGATCCAAGGTGATATTAACGGGAATATCGCCTTGATTCCCCATGGAATCAACCACCGAGACCATTAATGTCAACACGATATTGCTGCTGCTTTTATCCGTTGAATTATTGCCACCGGTTTCTAGATAAAACGCCCCTGAGGCCTCTTTAGCCTTATCAGCGACAATTCCGATATTACGACAGTGCTCACCGTAGCAACCGACGTTATAATTATTCATTCCATTGGTTGCATATAAGGCTTCAATATAATCGCCGCCATCGTCTTTATAAATCGAAGCGCTTTGCGGCAACGGCAACGCCTTACCATTACTATATGCCGAGGTCGCACACATAGTGGCTCCGGTTTCTTTCCATTGTCCGTCTTCTGCCTGTTTAAGCTTATACACCTCATAACCGGCACCGGAATAATGAGCAAATGTCAGCACTTCGTTATCCTCAAAGCTAAACGAACCATTCTCAGGTTCGCAGGAATACGCGATCCCATCATAGGAGAAATTTATTTGTGTCAATGTATTCACGGCACTTGGCAACAGAAGATCAAGGGTTTTTGTGCCCGTATGACCACCGCCTTCTTGCATGCCTTTCACCCCCACATCAAAGGGCTGGCTGTAATTGTAGCCGGCTGAATCTGTAAAGCTTAGCCCCATCAGCACAAGCTCTCGATGCCCATCATTATATAAGGTCAAGGGTATGGTTTTATCATCAGATGAGATGCTGCCATCCGGTACAATAACGGCGCTGCTATCTTCAAACAGCTGATAGGGCTGCTCGATATTGCCAAGAACATGAAGATCATTTCCACTGCTGCAATAGCCGCCATAATTATCACAACTTATGGCGGAAAATGTCTTGCTGATATCAAAAGTCATCCTCTTATCCGCTACCGGATCGATGCTGAATTTCGTGATCAGATCATGAGGATAATCGCTCATAAACTGATTCCCATCAAACGGTGAGCTTAACCCACTATTGCTAAATTTCATTAAATCCGACGCCTTCTCGGTGGCAAGATCCAACGGGTTTTGCAACGAAATGCTGAGCTCATTACTGGTGATACTCGTCGCACTTCCAGGCGGCGTATAATCGACACTAAACCACATCTGAGCACCGAGGCTGAGCCTGGCATCCGGGTTATAAGCATTAATATAAATCAACTCGCCTGATCCAGTTGTCTGTTTTGGTGGGCTTGAATTCAGCGACAGGCTGTTATACGGTGAATAAGCATAACCGGTAGCAGCCGTGGTCGCCAGCGATACAACATAATCATCGCTGTTCAGATCACCCGCTTCAATCAGCTGATCATCGGTCTCAAGCTGTTGCCCAATTCCATCATCGTAATCAGACGCAATCGGCTGATCGAATAGATCATAAAGCCCGTTGAGGTTGTAGTAAAAATTCAATGTAAAGTCATTGATATCGAGCTGGCTGCTATCCAATGCCACCCCATTTTTATAGACCGTGATCAAAAACGGCCACTGATCTTTGCCATTGCTATAGAGCATGGGATAGTCATCATTAGGGGCTGAGAAAAGAGCCGATGAGATTCCGGAGGCCGCCTCTACCATCACGCTATAGCTGTCAGCCGCCCAAGCGCTTAATGGAATGAATAAGACCAGTGATAGAAAATAGCGTAGTGTTTTCATGGTTTGGTTTTACCTTTATTCATTCCACATCGTCATCAGAGTTATTCGACGCGCTTTCAACTGATGATTGGTCATCATTCTCAGTTTGTAGCTCAGGTGGGTTTATGCCTGCAGCATCTTCAACTTCCGATTTTGGTCCATACACAATTATCCTGGTTACCATTTGACTCTCATCGGCAAGCCCAAATTTCTGGGCTATTCTGCCCCAAAAATTATTCCAGGCTCCGCTTTCACGATAGTTTATCACCGCAACTTTCTGCCCATTGAGCTCAAAAATATTGGCTTCATTTCTGGCAATAGCCTTACTGATGGAAGATTTACCGACATTGCTTCCGGCTTGCTTCAGGATATCAGCTTCATCATACCCTTCTCCCTCTCCTCCATATGTTACATTGAAGTCATTAAGATCCATTTCTTCGCTGGATCCTCCAGCCGCTATATATTCATCCATGCTTGAGCCCATTGTTCCGGCAAGTGCACCAAATATACCGGCAGTCAAAATTTCCTCCCCCTGTATCTTCAACCGATCACCACTGCCATAAGCCATCGCCGCCTGTTGTGCCATATCGATTCCAGACATCGCCGCACTCATGGTTAATACGCGAGAAGTTATAGAAGACGACAGACTGTTGACCAGGTCTCCCCCTAATCCCATTGCCGCACCGAAGCCGGCACTGATACCCACGGCATTCCAATCACTGACCCCGGGTTTAAAGCCATATTCACTGTTGCCGATAAGCTGAGCGGATATCGACTGCGCCGCCCCACCCATGGCACCACCCACAACACCGCCTATACCACCGGCTATGCCGGCATCCGCGCCCATAGAACTGGCCATGGCAGCGGCACCGATACCAAAAGCAGCACCGGTAACCAACCCAACCGCCATGCTACCGAAGAAAATGGCGTCAAACTTGCTGCTGTTAAACTGCTTGAAAAAACTCATATGTCCCGTTGGATCATCGTAGCTCATTGGATTTGCAGAGGCGTAATTATATCCGTTATAGGTTCCTTGACCACTGAAGGCATCATAACTGTCTTTTTTACCAAAACGACCGATCACCGGATCATAATCACGGTAACCATTTCCCAGCGTTATCCGCTGAGTGCTGCTATCAAACAAAGCACCGGCATAGCCAAATAGTAAATTATTGATATCAAAAACCGTGCGATTGTCATCCGGGTCATAATCTGAATCAGCGGCGGTGTTGATTGGATTGAGCAGATCCGATTGAATACCATAAGGGGTATAGGCATAAAAATGCTGAACCGTTTTCTGACTGTCGGTCGCTGTAATCACATTATCTTGAATATCACGATACAGATAATGGATCACACTATTCTCATCCCCACTATCGATTATCTCGGCAAGCCCGGGAATCACATATTTATTGCTATCTCCCTGCACCATTTCACTGAGCTTACCACCATCATAAAAGAAATCAACCGTTTTGCCATTTTGCGTATCCTTCGAGTTGGCGATCGTTGAAGTCTCTGACGCCCGACTGCCATCCGGATAATACTCATACGCCGCATTCACTGAATTTCCCGAGTTACTGCTTGAGTTTACCGTCGTTTGCTGCCCCAGTGAATTATAGACATATTGATTGCCGTAGGCATCCTGGGTCATATTGCCATCATCATCATAACGATAGCTGCCGCTATTATAATGATTGTTTAACATCGTCTCATAATCATAATCACCACTGTGAGAAACGGACTCCAGCCTGTCTGGATAGTCGTCATAATAATTAAAGGTTGCCAGGTCGTACTGCCCGTTGCTGTAGTAGGTTTTAACCTTGGCCAATCCGCTGTTTAGCGTATAGGAGTAATCCTGCTGTGAGATCTCCATGCCAAAACTGTCTTTCGGAAACAGACTCTCATCACCGCTTATTTTGACCTGCTCCAGCTGATTGATGGAGTTATAGCCATACTGCATGGTGACACTGCCACTGTAGCCTGTTATGTTGGAGGCGGCTATAATGCTTGAGATATTGCCAACCAGAGTATAACTGTAGTCATAGCTCAACAGCACATCCGTCTGACTGCTGCCGATGATGAGTTTATCGACTCTACCCTCATCATCATAAGAAAAATAACTATTTAGCCCATTGCTGCGTAAAAGCGCCACCAGATGACCGGCATTATCATATTGATAGCTAAACGTTAGGGTATTTCCTTTACCGTCATTCACCACAACGCTTGCCAATCCATTGATTGAATAATAGTATTTTTCAATAACACCATTACTGTCGGATTTTTCGATTAAATTTCCGGTATAGGCATCATAACCGTAGGTGAGCGTATAAACCGTCCCATCGGCTTCATGAAATACAGTGCTAATCACATGACCGCCTACATCATAGGCATAGCTGATGGAATTATCACCCTGTTCAATCATGCTGATACGATCGGTATTGCCTTCATAGCTGTAGCTTATCGGCTCATCGGTTGCTGACTTATGATAAATGTCAGACACCGTATTGCTCGATGATACCGTGCTCACTCGTCCGAGTGTATCATAATTAAAAACCTGGTGCTGCTCCATTCTGTCACTTGCATCCGCGACAGAACCATCACTGTTATAGGTAGATTGCTGAGCGTTGCCATTGCCATCATAACCTGCTTTGAGGTTTCCGGTGACATTAAACAGCTCTGCTCCTAATAATTGATCGGCAAAAGTCGGTTGCAGTAAAACCACCACCGATAAAACCGATGCCGCTATCTTTTTTACGCTGAAATTTTCCATACTCATCCCTTGAAATTCAATCTTTAACATGAATCAACACCCCCACATAAACAGCGGATAAAACTGAAGTGCTTCTGCAGGCGCCGTAAAACTGTACGTGTCATCACCACAAACCCCGTCCCCCGGAAAAGCAATAGACAGCGGTATGGCAATATCATTACTGTTACCAGCTGTATCGGTTACCGTGGCATCGATCGTCGCTGTAATGGAAGATTGGCTATCACCACCGCTTGAGCCACCGGTCTCCACATAAAAAATTCCACTGTCTTCCTGCTGATGATCTGCGATAACAGCCACATTTCGGCAATCCTCCCCAAAACAACCGATATCATCATTAGTAAACCCATTGGTGGCATAGAGACCTTCGATGTAATCATCGCCGGTTGCGCTTTGCTGCTGTGCCACAGTTTGCTTAAAGCGATCATACCAGCTGTTATCATAGGGTTTTGCGGTGCTGGATCTTGATGTGACCACACAGGCTATCGTCGCCCCTGCGTTGCCTGAGCTGTCAATATTATAAAGCTCATAAACACCGTCACTGGTATGAAAAAAGGTAAACGTTCCTCCCGATATCAGCGAAACAGAATCACCTGAAGGCGTGCAGCTATAGAGTTTTCCATCGTAGCTGAAATCGATATCAGTGACGGCATCAATGGCATTCGGAATAAGCAGATTCTCGGTCTTCTCGCCCGTGTGACCGCCACCTTCATGCTTGCCCTTGACGCCAACATCAACCGGAACACCATATTGAGTCTCGGACGCATCCTTAAAATAGATTTCATCGATGATAAGCTCGCGAGAACCATAATTTCGGATATAAAAAGGCAATGTCATATACCCGGTCGAATTGCTGGTAGGTGGAGATATCGCAACCGTTTGATCATCACCTTCGGCAAAAACTGGGTGCCTCGGGCCTCATAATAGATTTTGTATATCCATATACAAAATCG
>JBMSHD010000086.1:0-10247 GCA_049416425.1 Francisellaceae bacterium
TAAGGAACATTTGCAAAATAACTTCCCGTATATATCCGCCGTGAAACCTTGTTTTTCGTCATTACCGCGACAGGCGGTAATCTACGTGGTCAGTGCAACATTGGCAATACTACTGACGGCATCTGCCTAAGCACATACGATCTTTGCCACTCTCACGATGATCACATGGATCATCGCCAAGCGATGATGACGACCGTTGTATCTGACCATTTTTTGCGCAGATAGGGAAATTTATTTCAGACACGTTCCTAATTGCCTCTTGAGGCAGTGATTTCAATGTATTCTTATTGAAATTGTAACGGTAACCATCCATGGTAAACTGGATTATTGATTCACCCCACAGCGCGTACCTTGCTGCGGGGAACCCCGAAACTTCCTTGTCAACAATGACGACGTCTGACAACGTCATTACGAGCCAGGACGGCGTAGTAATCCAGGACAAAGCTGTCCATGGATGGCAAATTACCCTTTATATTACGTCCATAACAGCAATGCCAAAATTTTGGGGAGTTTTCAGTAAAATATGAAAATATTGATAATGATATAATTGATAAAACAAAATAAAAAAACTATATTATTTATCTAAATAAGTAATGGATTAATTGAATGGAATTTTTCACAACTGTTCTATGTGGTCAACATGAGAGTTCGGAGAGTGTGGCGAAACGTGTTAATGAGGCCTTACATCATTTTAAAGTCGTTCATATTATTCATGCTGATCGATCTGATAATAAACTGGAAGCATTTTATGATGTTCTCACCAGCCAGATCGGCTTATGTATGGATGAAACCGAAGATGGACGCAGTAACAGCAAAGTCGGCGGTAAATGGCTTGAGGTTCGTTTTGATCCGGCGGTCGAGAATGCCTATCGCCACAGCAATACGGCACAGCCTCTGCATACCGATTTCTCTTATGTGGGCAACAGTCCTGATTTTACCTTGATGTATTGTAAGCAGCGGGCGCCCGAAGGAGGAGAGACGGTTTTTATCGATGGCAATAAGCTGGTTGATCTAATGTATCAGCAAGCCCCTGAATTATTGAATAAGCTGATGAATGCGAAATTGTTGTTTAGTAAAAATTTCACCAATGCGCGTGATGAACGCGAAGCCTTCATCATTTCCAATACCAATGATCGTCGTGGGTATAAGCTTAACTGGAATTATTTCTGTGTCGATAGATCGATAGCAGAAAGCCGTAGAGCCATCGTCGAAGATTTGCATGATTATCTCAACACACATATTCTAGGCAGTGACTATATTACAGCGGTGGCGTTAAATCGAGGCGAGGCGGTAATCTGGCATGATGAGCTCGTTCTTCATGGCCGAAATGCCTTTAAAGCCGAGAAATTTGGTGATCGAAATCTGTGGAAGACGACCATTCACTGGAAGGAGTCGCTGGCATGAAACAACGACGATTCCATAATAGTAATATCACCGTCAGTCAGGTCTCCTTGGGCAGTATGAGATTGCATGAGAAACTCACTATAGAGGAGGCCGAAAAATTAGTAAACAACGCCTGGCATTTAGGCATCGACACCTTTCACAGCTCCTTTGAATATGAGAGTCATGGTTTTTTTTGTGAAGTTCTAAGAAGGCTTAAGCATAAGGATAAATCGTTTCAACCCAAACATATCGTTAAGCTGGCTGTTCCTCATTTTGAGGAGATGGCGTTTTCTAAAGCAAGATTTCGACAGCTTATAGAGCAACAGCTGCAAGCCTTAAATACGGGGAGAATCGAGGTTGTGCAATGGCTCTTGCGTCATAAACTCAATACCGATGAATATCGACTGCCTATGTTACAAGATTGCACAGCCGAATTGTCTGAAGTAGTTGGTGAGTTGAAACGAGAAGGAAAAATCGGCATTTTTACAGGCTTCGCTTATTCTCAGGGCTTTGCCAGAGAATTTATCGATATGTCGGTATGTGAGGGGCTTACCGATTATCTCAATCTTCAAGAGCTGGATAGGATAAGCTTATTTGAGTTGATGGAAGACAAAAAGCAAAATTTTTTGGCGATTCGCCCGCTTAATGCCGGTGGTATTCTTGGTCTTCATGAAGATAAAAAAAATCGTGTTATGGAGGCGCTGGGGACTAATAACATAATCGAGGCGGCATCGCTATTTCCACTGTTACATCCTGTGGTCAAAACCGAAATTATCAGTGTGGGTTCTTTGGAGCACCTACAAGAGATCGTCAGGGTCACATCAAATACTAGCGCCAATAAGAGTCGATTTGCCAATACCGTAGAGGTGCTTCATGGTCAGCAGCTGGTATCGTAGAGGTGGCAAGCGAATTATTGATTTTCTTGGAGCCTGCAGCCTGCTGCTATTATTATCTCCGGTTTTAGTGCTAAGCGCTGTGCTGGTATTTTTGTTTTTAGACAGGCGGATTTTATTTAAGCAATTAAGAGGCGGATATCAAGGGCAAGTCTTTTTATTGTATAAATTTACAACCATGACCAGCAAGACAGATGAACATGGCGTATTGCTGTCAGATGAAGAACGTCTGACTCGCCTGGGTCGCATTTTACGTATTACCAGTATCGATGAGCTTCCTGGTCTTGTCAATGTGGTCAAGGGGCAGATGAGTCTTATCGGCCCCAGACCCTTTATTGCCGATTATTTGCTGCTTTATAGTGAAGAGCAGAAGAGAAGGCATCTGGTCAGACCAGGCATTACCGGTTGGGCTCAGGTCAATGGCAGAAATGCCATATCCTGGGAAGAGAAATTTAAGCTCGATGTCTTCTATGTCGATCATCTTTCAATTTGGCTCGATATTAAAATTCTGCTGTTGACGGTGATAAAAGTTGTTAGGCGTCATGGTATTAGCCAAAGTTCAACTGTGACAATGGAGCGCTTTGTGGGTTCGCGTTCAGATGACTGAAGACAGATGACATAGGACAGAAAAAGTTTAAGGTTCAGCACTATATTGAATGTCGGTTAGAGATGAATCACTAAGGAAAAATTAATGCAGCTATCCCCATGGCCTTATTTTGCCGACGATGAAATCGTCGCAGTAGAGGAAGTATTAAGATCAGGAAAGGTTAATTACTGGACAGGAAATCAATGCCGCTTATTTGAACAGGAATTTGCCGCATTTATTGGCGCAGATTATGCTATTTCGCTGTCAAATGGCACGGTGAGTCTGGAGCTGGCACTTCGAGCCTGTGGTATTGGCGATGGCGATGAGGTAATCACGACGCCAAGGACTTTTATCGCCTCGGCCAGTGCCATCGTTGCCGTTGGTGCGACGCCGATCCTTGCCGATGTTGATCCGGTTTATGGCAATATCTGTGTCAAGCGTATTGAAAAAAAGCTGACAGCAAAGACCAAAGCCATCATTCCCGTACATCTGGCGGGTATGCCTTGCGATCTGGATGCAATCATAAACCTGGCTCAAACCCATGATCTATATGTTATTGAAGATTGCGCTCAGGCGCATGGTGCCAAATATAAAGGCAGAAAAGTCGGCTCGATCGGGCATTTTGGCTCTTTTTCTTTCTGTCAGGATAAGATCATGACCACAGGCGGTGAGGGCGGCATGCTGGTGTGTAATGATGAGACATTGTATAAAAAAGCCTGGAGCTATAAGGATCATGGCAAAGATTATGAAGCGGTGTTTCATCAACATCATGCACCGGGATTTCGCTGGTTGCATCATTCGTTTGGCAGTAACATGAGAATGACGGAAATGCAGGCTGCCATTGGTTTGAAACAGCTTTTAAAATTACCTGGCTGGTTGAAAAGACGAAATGAAATCGCTCAAATCTATAGTTCAACCTTTTCAGAACTTGAGGTCGTCTGTACTCCATCAATACCGAATGATTGCTATCATGCTTTTTATAAATATTACCTGACCGTCAATGAATATGCGTTAGCAGAAGGTTGGAGCCGGGATCGCATCATCGAAGAAATAGGCAAAAAGGGTATTCCCATCTACAGTGGCAGTTGCAGTGAAATCTATCTTGAAAGGGCTTTTGTCGATAGTGATTTTAAGCAGGATCAAGCATTGCCGGTTGCGAAAGATTTAGGGAGACGTTCTTTGATGCTGTTGTGTCATCCGACGCTTACAGATTATGAGGTGAAGGAGATAATAGCCGTGGTCTCTGCAACTTTGAAACAGGCAGCCGCCTTGCAGTATTTTGATGCTGGGTTCTCTTTGATCAGAGAGTAAGGCGGAGAAGAGATGCTTGTTTTTGTCTTCTAAGTTCAGTTATTAAAATTAAACTAACCCACCTAATCTCTCCTTGGATAAAGATGAAGGTAGGGAGGATTCTCATAAGAAAGTGACACCACTGGGAATGTGTAAAGAATTTTGATATTTATATTTATTTTTAATCTTATTTTGTATAAAATTTATCAAAATTGTTTTTAAGTGATGAGCTAATATTGCATTGTTTTCATTATCTTCATCTCGAATTTATCGGGTGTGGAAGTTGGAGAGACGGTGTTGAAAAGGAAGTTAATAGAATAATCTGGAGAAGGAAATGCAGAAAATTTTTGTCAAATTTTGGTTGAGCTGTGTTGCTGTAATAGGAATGGTGACATTGGCAAATGCCAATATCGATAATACAAGGCTTGAGCATGCCGTGGGTCAGATGCTGATGGTGGGGATGACCGGCACGGTGATTGATGAGAACGCTCCGATTGTCCAGCAGATTAAGAATCATCATATAGGGGGAGTGGTTTTATTTCCCTATGATGAGACGAAAAAAACGGGGAATATTAAATCCCCTGAGCAGCTAAGACAGCTGACGGAACAGCTGCAGTATTTCACCTGGTTATATAATAAGTCTAATTACCCGTTGCTGATTTCCGTCAATGAAGAGGGCGGTGTGATCAATGGCCTTAGGAAGTCCGCCGGTTTTGACATCGAAAACAATCGCTCAACTCGCGGTCTTTTGGGTTTATCACAACAAGAGATCGGTCAATTTAAAACCATAGAGCTCGATGGTCATTCCTATACGCGAGAGGATGTTGCTTATGATCAGGCGAAAGCAATTGGCGATATGCTTTGGAGCTATGGCGTTAATATGAACTATGCACCGGTGGCGGCAGTTGATTTAAATGAGAACAGCACGGTTATTCATAAATGGGAGCGAAGTTTTAGCCAAAATCCACAAGTGGTGTCTGAATTGGTAGAGAAATCGCTGTTGGGCTATAAACATGCCGACATGATTGCGGTAATGAAACATTTCCCTGGTCTTGGCAGCGCCACACAAAACACAGATTGGGATCCTGTTGTCGATGTCACGGATCAATGGCAAGAAATCGAGCTCGATCCCTATCGATCTGCCATTGCCTCTAAAAATCCACCGAGCGTCATCATGATTGGGCATACCATCAATAAAAATCTCGATGCCTCAGGACTTCCGGCTTCATTATCTGAAAAAGTCATTACCGATTTGCTTCGTCATAAGCTTGGTTTTAACGGGGTGACGATTACCGATGATATGCATGCCGATGCCATTTACTACCTTAAGATACCGAAGTATCCGGGATCAAATGAGATGGTGACAGTGACGGATAAGAAGGCGATCTATTACGCAGTGATGGCCGGTGAAGATATATTACTGTATGGCGGCAGTTTAAATAGCGTTGATGCCGATACAGCGGCTACGGAAGCCTATAATAACTTATTGGCGCTTGCAAAAGAAAACCCGGCTGTGAAAGAAAAGGTATTAAAGGCGGATGAACGTATAACAGGACTTAAGAGACAGATTGGCAGATAAGATAGATCACTATCTCCAGCAGTCTTTGGGTATTTTATCCACGATGGCGTTGTTGAAGGTCAGCTCTATGGGGTCGCATTCGCTGTCGTCGGCCTGAGAATCTGTCGGGTCGGCCGTTATTTTAAAACCGGTGGCGGTTTCGGCATCAGAACTGACACCACCGGCATCATTGAGCAGCGACATTGACAGGTTGTAGTAGCCGTTTTCGCTGCTGGCTTGCCACAATGTGGATAATGAGTCGCTGTAGTGGCCATTTTTAAGTTTATAATTTTCTTGTGCCAGAGCAATGGCTGATAGCTCGGCGGTGGCTTCTGCACGATGTGATTTTTTGACATAATGCGTATAAAGCGGTGTGGCGATCAGTGTCAAGATGGCAATAATGGCGATGGTGATCATAAGCTCAATGAGGCTGAAACCGCTATGATTTGATGATATTGATCGTGGCATCATCTCAATAAAATAAACTGTTGGTGCATAAAATAATAGGCATCTGTGGTACTATTTACCATAAAATCGATAAAGTCTTTCAATTATGGAAACCATGCATGTAACCACATCCGGCTTTGCCATCGCCGCTGTCGTCATCTTCTTTGTCGCCTATGCACTGGTGATGACGGAAGATCTTACCCAGCTCAGAAAGTCAAAACCGGTTATTCTTGGCGCCGGTTTGATCTGGATATTGACGGCAACGATTGGACGCATGACGGGACAGGGTGAGATCGTCGGTGAAAATCTGAATCATGCCCTTTTAGAATACGGAGAGCTTTTTTTATTTCTGCTCGTTGCCATGACCTATATCAATGTGCTTGAGGAGAGAGGAGTCTTTGAGGCGCTTCAAAGTGCCATGGTAAGGGCGGGATTTGGTTTAAGAGGCGTATTCTGGCTCACCGGATTTCTGGCCTTCTTCATCTCGCCTATTGCCGATAATCTAACCACAGCCTTGATTATGTGTTCGGTGGTTCTGGCTATCGGCAAAAATAATGATCGTTTTGTGTTGCTGTCATGCATCAATATTGTGATTGCAGCCAATGCCGGTGGTGCTTTCAGTCCATTTGGGGATATTACCACGCTGATGGTCTGGCAGGAGGGAGTGGTCAGTTTTTCTCATTTCTTCACGCTGTTTGTTCCGGCTTTAGTCAACTTTCTTATTCCGGCAATTATCATGCATTTCTTTGTGCCGAAGGTAAAAAATCTGGTTAAAGTAGCTAAGGTGGAGATGAAATTAGGCGCCAGGCGAATCATCATGATGTTTCTTTTGACGATTATCACCGCCATTGCCTTTGAAAATTTTCTGGGTCTGCCGCCGGCGCTGGGCATGATGACAGGTCTTGGGTATCTGATGTTTTTCAGCTATTGGTTGCGTGAATTCAGGCACGATCATCCTAAAAATCCAGCCAGAGATGATCGTTTTGAGATCTTTCGTAAAGTCCAGCAGGCCGAGTGGGATACACTGTTGTTTTTCTATGGTATTTTAATCGCCGTTCAAGGCATTGCTACTTTAGGTTATCTAAGCCTTGTTTCTCAGGCAATTTATCAGCATATGCCGGCATTGTTGCCAGGGTTTTTTGATCAAACGACTCAGGCCAATACGCTAATCGGCATGATTTCAGCCATTATCGATAATATTCCGGTTATGTATGCAGTGTTGACGATGAATCCGGCGATGAGTGAAGGGCAGTGGCTTTTGGTGACACTGACGGCAGGGATCGGCGGCAGTCTTTTATCTATTGGCTCAGCCGCTGGTGTCGCCGTTATGGGCAAGGCGCAGGGGCAATACACCTTTATTGGCCATCTTAAATGGACTTGGCTTATCGCCTTGGGATATTTTGGCGCCATCATCACGCATTTATGGCTAAATAGCAGCCTGCTTTAAGCTTGACTTTGTATGAATTTAAGCTAGAATGGCTCTGATAAAATTTTAAATAGAGGTCATAGACATGTTAACCATTATCACTCAAGAGCAAATAGACTAAGATCTACATGGTTTGCTGTTTCAGATAAGTTTGCCCCTGGGCACAATTTTCTTATTCTTTTTTTGAACTCCATGTAACGTCTTGAGTCCTAAATTCATATTCATAAATCGTTAACATTTGGAGTTATTATGCCTCAAACTACATCATCACACCCGCGTGTGATTACCATTATTATTTTATTCTTAATCTGCGTCATGGTTGCGACGACTGACCTCTATATTCCTTCTCTGCCAGCCATATCGGCAAGTCTTGGCAGCAGCACAGGGCGGGTGCAATTAATGGTGACATTCTATTTATGTGGTTATGCCATATCGCCATTGGTGTACGGACCACTGTCTGATGCTTATGGACGACGAGGGATTCTTCTGCTTGGATTGTCTATCGCTATTGCAGGCAGTGTTCTCTGTGTTTTTTCCACAAAGATCGGCGGGCTTCTGCTAGGCAGATTGATTCAAGGATTAGGCATGGGAGCCGGCAGCGCGATGATGAGAGCCATCTTTCGTGATGCCTTCAGCGGTAAAGCCTTGGCAACAGCTGGCTCCAGGATGGGTATGGTGAGCTCCATCTCTTTGGGTCTGGCGCCAGCGTTCGGTGGTCTAATACAGCAATATGGGTTTTGGCGTTTGAATTTCATCCTGATTCTTATTGCCATGATCCTGTTGTTTATTGTTATTTTCAGGTATCTTCCCGAGACGCATGTCAGCAGAAATAAGCAAGTCCTGCATCCACTTAGCTGGTTTAGGCATTATTTTGAACTTCTGAGATCACCGCATTTCGTGCTGCCGACGCTCTTAAGTGGTTTGGCGTTTTCGGGACTTATCGTTTATATCACGACGGCGCCGTTTCTGATGCAGAATGTTTTAAAGCTAACTTCTGGCGAGTTTGGTCTTTTGGCATTCCTGATCGCCTTGGCACAATTTAGTGGTTTTCATCTAAACAGCCGCATGCTGAAGCGATTTTCCATCGATCAGACTCTGTTTTCTGGAATTGCAGTAATGTTTATTGCCGGTGCTGTTTTGGTCGGCCTCAGTCTGTTTGATGTTATCAACACGATAAGCATTATCGCCATGGTGATGCTTTATGTTATCGGTACTGGGTTTATCTTTGCCGGCAGTTATGCCAAGACCTTTACGCCATTTGGGCATATCATCGGTTTTGCCGCAGCGGCCTATGGCATGCTTCAGACTATGGTTGGCGGGGTGACGAGCCTGGTCTTATCGATTCTGCCATCATTCAGTCAACTGGTGATCGGCAGTGCATTAAGTCTTTTGGCTGTTCTTGCTTTTGTCGTGCTATTTTTGATGAATAAATGGCCTTAGTATGACATTATTTCTTTGAAATAGCGGGTAATTTAGCCCATTGCCCGCTATGCTTTAAACTATGAGAAATTTTATCGGGCAAGATTTTCAATGGATAATAACAGTATTATGAAAGCGGTGTTTTATGCCGTCTTGATTTGCTTCTCTCTGGCGATTATTTTTATCGCCTATATCTTTATCGATTATATTATTCCGGGGCTATCCCATCATGCGCCGCTTGATCTTATCGTCGCCATTTTCCTTGGCATCATCTTCATGTTGATCTTAAGAGCTATTACCTTTAGGTGGGTTTTAAATAACAAGAAAGATGGCGATAATACGCGGTAGAGAAGTTTGCGCCAAAGCGACTCTTTTATGATGATAGACCGGCTACTTTGCTATTTAACGCCTCCCAGCCAGCCTGGCGGTATGTTTTGGCTGCCTCGGTCGGATCGCTGTCACCATAGATGCCACGTCCGACGATGATAAGATCAGATTGCTGCTGTTTAATAATCTGCTCAGGAGTGTTATAACTTTGTCCTAGGCCGTCGGACTCGCTGGAGAATTTAACCCCTGGCGTCATGGTGATCAGATCATGATCAACAGAGAGTTTCTCCTGAGCAATAAAGCCGATAACGAAATCCTTGTGTGACTCGGCAATCCTGACGGTTTCTTTGGTATAGCTTTCGCTGAAAAAATTAGGTTGAGAGCTCATCTGAGCCAGCAGCAGCAAGCCAATGTCTCGCCCTTTGCACCCTTCAGCCAATCCATCGATAATGCCAGTTCCTGGCAGAAGGTGAGCATTGATGATATCGGCCCATTCGGCAATATGATAGATGCCATCTTTGACCTGGTGTTTCACGGTGTTGCCGATATCGGCAAACTTTCGATCTTCAAACAATAAAAACCCAGCATCATCGGCCAGTTTTCGCAATTTATTTGTCAAATCCGCATTGAAGTCTGAGATGATGTCGATATGTGTCTTTAAGACAACGATCTCATCGGCAACATTCTCGGCGAGTGTAAGAAGATCAGTGGCGCTGGTGATATCGGCCGAAACACATAAATTACTTTGTTTCTCAAGCACTAATCGAGAAAGTTTACGAGTAACAGGATGTGATGAATTTGAATAAGATAATGGCATCAGTTAGCATTCCATAAAGTTTAAATAAACACCTAACTGCATGAATTGGCGTCCCCAAGGGGATTCGAACCCCTGTTACCGCCGTGAAAGGGCGGTGTCCT
>JBMSHD010000087.1:0-9874 GCA_049416425.1 Francisellaceae bacterium
TCGTATGAACAATATGAATACAATAATGGGAAGTTATTTTGAGCGCGTTCCTTATTTTTCCAAGCCTTGATAATGAGTCAAAAGATTTGTTTGCGTTTCTGGCATGACTGTTTTATAAATGGGACTGGAATCAATTAATGGTAAGGATATAAGGCATGTATACGCTCTATTCTTTAGCGGGTAGCTGTTCAACCGGTATTACGATTTTATTGGAAAAATTGAATGTACCCTATCAGGTAGTCCAACGTGGCAGTGTTGAAAATTATAAAGAACTGGTTCCAACAGGTCAGGTACCGGCTTTAAAAGACGGTGAACTTCTCATTACTGAAGGGGCGGCAATTGCCCTTTATCTTTTGGAAAAGCATGATGAGGGCTTTCAGGCGTTGTCGCTTGAAGATAAAGCACAATTTTACCGTGCATTGATGTTTAACTATGCCACGCTTCACCCGGCGTATTCAAAAGTTATTGGTGTGACCAGAATGCTGGAGCGGGATCCCGAACATCTGGCTCAGCGGTTTGCCGATAAAATTAGCGAACTATGGCATATTTTAGATCAGCGCTTGGCTGGCAGTCGTTATGTATTTGGCAACAGCCCGACGATCGTCGATTATCTGCTTTTTATCTACAGCGCTTGGGCGGGGCGTTTTTTTCCAGAATTAACGATCAAGATGGGCAAAAATGTCCAGCGGCTGGTGCATGAAGTGGCTAAATTACCTGAAGTGATAGCTGCCTTTGAAAAAGAGGACATCATCTTGCCGATGGCGTCTTCAGTAGAAGATTAACAATCTTCAGTTCTTAAAATAATCAGTTAAAATTACTGGTGTTTGGATCAAACCCACTGATCATACCGAGTCGCTCATTCAACGAGCTGGTTGATGATCCCCCCAATCCTTTTAACTCAAACTGAATCACATATGCATTGTTAAGCGGACCTGTGACTTCGGTAGGCTGATTTGGATCCGATGAGTTGGAGACATAACGCTGTGCCAAAAAACGTACGGCCCAGCTGCAAGCATCGTATTGAAGGCCTGCAAACATATTGGTTGTGCGCTTGCTGTTAAATGAATAGCTCCAGAGACCAGCCACCGACCAGTGAGGTGTCAGCTTCCACAGTGATGAGATCGTGAATTGTGAGGTTGAGCTTGGCATTATGCCTTGGGAAATCTCATCCGGCGTCAAAGACGCATAGTCATTTTTATAGTTTTCATAACCGATATTGAAGATATGCTGTTGATCAGGTAGATATTGAAACTGATAGGTTTGAGAATCAACATTGTTGTTATTCTGGTTATAGGTCATGTTGGTGATAAAATGCCAATCTGGCAAAAAAGCATAATTGGCGAAACCGGCGATATCGGAAAAGCTGGAATTATAATAAGCAATTTTATTTTCGTTGCCTGAACAGTCTTCATTTGTGCCACTGCAAAGCGATACATCACGGTTGGCAAAATAGGCGATCTGTCCAATTCCTGCGCTTAGAATGCTGTTGCCTTTGCTATCATCAATAGCGGTTTGTAAGGCATAAGATAACTGGTTGGCATTGTTGAGTCGATCGAGTCCGCTAAAGATGTTGGTTTGAAACAAAGAAGCATAGTTGAAGTTCGTCAGCGAGGTGTCAAACAACGGGATATTGCTTTGATTTTGATAAGGGATATAGGTATAGAACAGCCTGGGTTCGAGCGTCTGGGTATATTGTGTATTATTGAGGCTGAAGCTTCTGTCAAAATAAAGTCCGGTATCGATGTTGATAATCGGCAGGGTGCGATTGACATATTGATCGGGGTATTCATTCTGTGAGAAATTGGTTAGGCTTTGCGCCTGTCTGTTTTGCAGATCGTAAACGGTTTCACTCAGCGCCAGTGAGGGCGTGAAAAATCCCCAGGATCTGCTCAGCGGCAATGCTAGCTTTGGTGCGCTGTAGAGCCGTTGGCCCTGAACCTGGTTGGCATCATCTAGTGAGGGTTTATAAAAATAAGTAAATTGATTATTCCAGCTGAAATTCATATTCCAGATGGCGTCTGGATAGTTAGCATTGGCATTGATCTGAGGCAGCGTCCAATAAGGTCTGTTGGCAAGATACGTGCTATCATCGATCACATCGTAGGCCTGGATGGTAGCATTGGTCGTCCAGTTTTGGTCATTATAGGCAATCGATGCCTGGCGGTTTAGCAGCGTTTGTGTTGACAGTCCCATGTTGTCGCTGTCAAAGTCATTATAAAAATCTTTATCACCGATATACTGGTAGTTTAAAAAACTGCTGAGATGGTTACCGTAGTTGCCATGATCAGTGAATGAGACGGCTCTTCGATCACTTTTATCCAGGCGATCATAAGGCATATATTGCAGATCAAGGTTGCCCGAGTGCGCTTGTGTCAGGTAGCGAAAGTCGCCATCAAGCAAAAGACCACGATGATTATAGAGCGTAGGTGTCAATAACAGATCATAATTGGGTGCCATGTTCCAATAAAAAGGCGTTGAGACATAATAGCCAGAGTCTCCATTATAGCCGGCAGTGGGATAAAGAAAACCGGTTTTTCGGGTGTTACTGATCGGAAAAGTCATATAAGGCCAGTAGAGAATGGGCACATTTTTCACATAAAAAAGCATATTATAAGCCGATCCGGTCTCCTTATCTCGATCGATATCGAGGGTGGTGGCCGAGAGCATCCAGGCATCATCATAGGGATTGCCGGTCGCATAGGTGACATCTTTGAGCGTATAATTCGTTTTGCTTTTTTGGATGACTTCATCGGCGTGACCGTGAGCAAAGCCGGTGAAATTTTTATCCTGCTCATTTGTTGTCTTAGAGACGGGTTCTATTTTTGTGCCGGCTTTCTCTCGTACGCGAATGAGATAATAGGCATCGTTTAAGGTGGCGGTGTTGTTGATGATATTGGCAGTGCCATATTGACTGATCGCAAGCTGTCCTGGTTGACTCAGGTTAACATTTCCAGAGACATCGACATTCTCAATCTGCTGGGTGCCTTTTTTTCGTTTCAGCACGGCTTTATCTGCCGAGAGATACTGACTTCCTTTGGTGACCTCGACGGTACCTTCGGCAATGATGTTGCCGGTATTTGGGTATTCAGCCTGTTGAAACTGAATATTCGGTGAAGGGGAGAGGTTGGTTTGAATCGGAGTCTGATAGTAGTAGCCGCCACAGATATTCTGAGGGTCGTTCACGGATATCCAGCCCAAGGCATCGGCGATGATTTGATTCTTTTCCTTGGGCAAAATATTTTTTTTGAATAAATCCCGGGTTTTATCATCGATGGCAACGCACTGCCATGTGCCTTGAGCCGTGCCAGAACATTGCCAGCTCTTTTGCAGCGGATTGTCGATCGTGATCTTAGCAATACTGACAGCGGGAAGGCTGACGATGACCATAAGAGAGATCAGTTTTTTATTGAATAATTTATCTGTATTCATCATCGTATTTGTTTTATCCTTAGGCGATAGATGCCAATCAGGTTTACTTTTTTGTGTGTGATCAGGCAAAACACTATCCTCTGACAGGCGCCCTTGACGTCACGCTATTTTATCTATCAGAGCTTAAAATAGAGTTGCGCAATATATTTTTACAGTTATAGTCATAAATATAGCTGTATTTTCCGTAAATCAGGATCGTTGGAAGTATATTCTATCGTGTTAATGAGATATTGCTAGGAAAATTTGGATGGAAGAAAGACTTTCTGACTTAAAACAGTGGCTCAAAACGTTGGGTTTTAAAACAGAGGATATGTGTCAAATAACGCAGGATGCCAGCTATCGTCGCTATTATCGTCTAAGCTTACCGTCTGGCAGCGATCCAGCCAGAACTTTTGTCGTTATGGATGCGCCGTTGCAGTATGAAAAACCAGATACATTTTTTCGCCTGGCGCGTCTGATGCGCTATTTTGGATTTAATGTGCCGGAATGTTTCAAACACAATCTGGAGCAGGGTTTTTTGGTGTTGAGCGACTTTGGTGACAGGCGTCTGTTTGATGAGTATCTGATGCACCATGACTTTTCCTGGTTTGATCGAGCTCAGACAATTTTGCAGCAACTCTTGAAGGTGCCGGCAACGCTGGTGCCAGATTATCATCTCTCAAAGCTCTCTGGCGAAATCCATCTTATGGTTGAATGGTTTCTACCCTGGATCGAATTTGAGTTTGCGGATGATGCTGATTTTTATACCTCACTGATGCAGGCTGAGCAAACGCTTCTCGATAACGCCAGAGCGCAGCCAGCTGTGTTCGTCTATCGAGATTTTCACTGTAAGAATCTGATGTGTTGTGACGATGGGAAACTTGGGCTTTTAGATTTTCAAGATGCCGTGCGCGGTCCTTTAACCTATGATCTGGTTTCACTGCTTAAAGATTGTTATCTGGATTTATCGAACGATTATGTGGAGGTATCACTGGATCGATTTTATCGTCATGTTTTAAAAGAAGAGATTTGTGTGGGGACGGTAACAGGTAAGATGTTCAGGCGCTGGTTTGATTTAACGGGACTGCAGCGTCATTTAAAGTGTCTGGGGATATTTTCTCGTCAGTCTTTATCAAGAAATTGTGATGCCTATTTGCCTTATTTGCCGAGAGTGATGCGCTATATCGATGAAGTGCTGGTAAAATATCCGGATCTGGCGGCATTTAATGAAGGTTGGCAGAAGTGGGTGAAACCGTGTTATCATAGCAAAATGATGACCCTTTCATAGATGTAAGTTTCAAGAATTATGTCGGCTCTATTTGCCCATCTGCATCTTCACAGTGAATATTCGCTGGTTGACAGCATTATCCGTCTAAAGCCTTTGATTGCTGAGTGTAGATCGAAAGACATCGTCGCCGTCGCTTTGACCGATGTCTGTAATCTCTTCGCTGCCGTTAAGTTCTATCGGGCAGCGTTAAGCGGTGGCATCAAGCCAATTTTTGGCAGTGATGTTCAGATCGAAGTGAATGGCGAGCAATATGCGTTGACGCTGTTGGCAAGAGATGACACCGGTTATCATAATATCGTGCGCCTGATCTCTTATGCCTATCTCAATGGTGCGCGTAGAAATGGTATCCCCGTCATAGAAGAATCATGGCTGATGCCAGAAAAACTTAGAGGCATCATCGCACTTAGTGGCGGTATGCAGGGGCAGATTGCCAGACTGCTGTTAGCCGGCCACCCTAATCAGGCTCGCGCCTGTGCACAAAGCTGGGCGAGACGCTTTGAAACAAACAGTTTTTTCATTGAGCTGACGCGATTGAATAGAGAGCGGGAGGATGACTATCTTCAAGGAGCTTTGGCGATTGCCCAGGAGCTTGATATTCCAGTAGTGGCAACCAATGATGTTCGCTTTTTTAAAGCCGATGACTATGATGATCATGAGGTTCGAGTTGGAATTTATGAAGGTTATACCCTTTTGGATGAGACACGAAAAAGTCATTATTCGCATCAGCAATACTTTAAATCGGCATCACAGATGCATGAGCTTTTTAACGATATTCCAGAGGCCATCGACAACAGTCTCTATATTGCCAGAAGTTGCAATGTTACCTTTGAGCTGGGCAAGGCCGTTTTGCCGCAGTTTGATATTCCATCGGGGATGACCGAGGCACAGTATTTTTCCAGGGTATCGCATGATGGCTTGAACAGGCGTTTTGAGTTGTTGTTAAAAGGGCTTGATGCTGATAATAGGCAGGCAAAAAAACAACATTATATCGACAGGCTTAACACCGAAATTGACGTCATTTGTCAGATGGGTTTTCCCGGCTATTTTTTAATCGTTGCGGATTTTATTCGCTGGTCGAAAGATCATGATATTCCGGTGGGGCCAGGACGTGGTTCCGGTGCTGGTTCATTGGTAGCCTATGCACTGGAGATTACCGATATCGACCCGATTCCCTATGGATTGCTGTTTGAGCGTTTTCTGAACCCAGAGCGAGTCTCGATGCCGGATTTTGATATTGATTTTTGCATGGATGGGCGTGATCGGGTGATTGAATATGTTGCTGAAAAATATGGACATGCAAGCGTGTCGCAAATCATTACCTATGGCTCAATGGCGGCCAAAGCCGTCGTTAGAGATGTGGGGCGTGTCATGGGGCAGCCTTATGGTTTTGTTGACAAAATTGCCAAGCTTATTCCAAATGACCTGGGGATTAAACTTAGCGATGCAATGGCTAAAGGTACACCGTTGTATGACTATGCCAAAGAAGACGAAGCCGTGGAGATGATTTTAAACTCGGCCTTGAAACTGGAAGGGTTGACGCGAAGTGTCGGCAGACATGCTGCCGGTGTGGTGATTTCACCTTCTGAGGTGACCGATTTCAGTCCAATTTATTGCGAGGAAGGCTCCAAGGCGCTGGTGACACAGTTTGATAAGAAGGATGTTGAGGATGTCGGTCTGGTCAAATTTGACTTTCTGGGGCTTCGTAACCTGACGATCATTCATAATGCCGTTGCCATCATTAACAGACAGCCAACAGACAACTCGACTTTTGATATCAGTTTGATCGATATGAATGACAAGCTGACTTTTGCTCTGTTACAGAAAGCCGAAACAACAGGCGTTTTTCAGCTGGAATCTCGTGGTATGAAAGAGCTGATCAAGCGTCTAAGACCGGATTGTTTCGAAGATATTATTGCCTTGGTGGCGCTTTATCGACCAGGACCTCTAGGCTCAGGCATGGTGGATGATTTTGTCAATCGTAAACATGGCCGTCAGGAAGTTCGCTATCCACATTCGGATCTGGAGGAAGTGTTAAAGGAGACCTATGGCACGATTTTGTATCAGGAACAGGTTATGCAGATCGCCCAGATTCTGGCAAACTATTCTCTGGGAGCGGCGGATCTGTTGCGTCGAGCCATGGGAAAGAAAATTCCCGAAGAGATGGCAAAACAGCGTGAGAGTTTTGAGCAAGGTGCCGCCGAAAATGGTATCGATGTGAAACTCGCAAGCTCTATCTTTGACCTGATGGAGGAGTTTGCTAAATATGGTTTTAACAAGTCACACTCGGCGGCTTATGCCCTGGTCTCTTATCAGACAGCCTATCTGAAAGCGCATTATCCTCAGGCTTTCATGGCGGCGCTGTTATCATCGGATATGGATAATACCGACAAGGTGGTTAATTTCGTTGCCGAATGCAAAAAGATGAAAGTCAGTCTCAGACCGCCGAATGTCAATACCAGCCTCTATGCGTTCACCGTGAATACAGATAATGAAGTTGTCTATGGTTTGGGTGCGATTAAAGGGGTTGGTCACAGTGCGATTGATGAGATAATTGCAAAGCGTAAACAGGATGGAAATTTTTCCGATTTGTATGATTTCTGTCGTCGTGTCGATCTGCGAAAAGTCAATAAGCGTGTGATTGAAGCGTTGATTTATGCCGGCGGATTTGATGAGCTTAAGCGTGATCGCTCTTTATTGATCGCTGAGCTTGAGGATGCCTTAAAAGCCGCAGAGCAACACAGTTCTACGGCGCAAAGCGGTCAGCATGATCTTTTTGGGTTTGACACGGTTATCAATACCGAGACAAAACCCATGGTTGTCGCCGCATTAAAGTGGACAAATCGCCAAAGGTTGATTTATGAAAAATCGGTTTTGGGGATGTTTTTCTCAGGACATCTGATCGATGAAGATCGCTTCTGGCTTAATGCTTTGAAGGTTACGCCATTGAACAAAATTTCACCGACTCGCCGCAAGGAGAGTATTTTACTGGCCGGGAGCATCGTCTCGATCACACAACGAAAAACCCGATCCGGACAGATGATGGGTGTGATCACTATCGATGATGGTTATGAGCGCATGGAGATGGTGGTATTTAATGAACTGTATGAGCGGGTGAAACCGGTTTTAAACCCTGATGAGGTTATCGTTATTGAGGGTGAGGCCGGAATAGACAGTTTCAATGATCAGCTTCGCATCACCGCCCTTGATATTCAACCAATTCGCCATTATGTCGATACCCATGTTAAATCATTGCACTGCCAGCTTGATATGATTCAATTGGGTGAATTACGCCAATGCCTGGTGAAATCGGGGGCACAAGCGGTAGTAGATGGCGCACTGGAAGTCAGTCTTGGTATTTCAACGAATCAGTATAAGGCAAGACTTATTTCAAGGCTGACGTTGTCGGCGTATGATTTCGTGCGCTATCTGCAAGGCGACAAAGATAGGACGAATATTGGACAGATTTCAGTATCTCTGTAATTTATAGAATCAATGCCGGGCTGTAAAAAGCTAAACAAAAATAAATAAGTGTGATAAATTGATGGTGAAGCAAGCAAAAAGGAGCGAAACCAATGAATTGTCCTGTCTGTAAAACCGTTGCTTTGGTGATGTCTGAGCGTGTAGGTGTTGAGATTGATTATTGTCCGGATTGTCGTGGGGTATGGCTTGATCGTGGCGAGCTTGATAAAATTATTGAAAAACAGAGTCTGTCACAACCAGCAGCAGAGAATACCGGGCTGTATGGAGAAAGGCGATCAGAGATGTCGGGTCGTCATGGCAATCATCGTGGTTCATCACACTCTGATTCGCGTTATCGTGATGATGATCGCTACTATGGTAAAAAGAAGAGAAAAGGGAGTTTTCTGGGCGATCTGTTTGATTTTTAGCGCGAGTGTTTTGTGTCTTTTATGATGGCATGAAGCTTTCTGCTTTTTCTAAGTTTTCTCTTCTTTAGCAGTTGTCCATAAACCGTGGAAGCATTAGTTGACCATGGCAATTGCAAAATTTTAACGCTTTTTCAAGGTTTCTTTTAAAAAATCAAAACCATTCTATACTTAAGCTTTGTATGAAGATTAAAAATAAGAGAAACAACATGTTGAGAAAGCTGCTTTTAATGGTTGCAACCTTGCCGGTTATAAATGGTGCATATGCCGAGATCTGGGAAATCGATGACAATTATCAAATCGTTTATAATACGGTTGGGGATAAAATCCAAATTAAATTTATATTAAAAAATAATAAAGTTGGCTGGATGGGACTCGGATTCAACGAGTTTATGTTCCCTGCCGATTGTATTGTTGTATGGTGGGATGATCAAATCGGTCCGATTGCCTGGGATGCTTACAATCCAGGGATTCCAACTCTGCCTATGTTTCCAGCGCCAATTCAGGATGTCGATCCTTTGATTCGATTAAACGATGCCTCGCCGTTTGATAATAAAAATAATGTGAAAATTATATCGAGTAGCAATGAAAATGGTACGATAGTTATTACCGTAGAGCGAGATCTCAATACCAAAGATGTCTTTGACAGGGAGTTAATCAAAGGTCAGATCATACCTGTTGTTGCGGCTTATAATGACGATGATATCTTTATCAATGAATTTGGAGCAAACCAGCCGATGCACACCAATTATGGAGCGGCAAAGTGGCGATTATGATAATGATAAACATGAGCCAGGGATGGATGAATATTGGTTGACATAGAATCTGATTTTAAAATGATCAGGTAGTGGAAAAATGGCTTTGAGTTGTCGTTTTATTCACAAATTAATCGGGGGTTGCCGTTATTATAAGTGACATTGAGTCGCTTGCCGTCGCAGGTATCTGCTGTAATTGGTAAACCGACTGACAGAGGTTGTTGCGTATCTTTTGCATAGCAGATTGCGCTAACGCTGCGCATGATAGGGAATTGATATTTCAAAGGAGGTGAGATCGCCTGATTGGTGCATAAGCCGGAATCAAGCCAGCTTCCTGGCAGCAATGTGGGGTTGGCATTATAGGTTGGCAGTTGATCAAAGACGATGGTTTTATTGGTAACGGCTTGTCCTTGCAGGTCGATTAATTGTTCGCCAAATGAGTTAGTTTCAGATTGAGAAAATGTCAATATAAACTGATTATCGCCACAGGGCTGTCTTATTAAAATTTAGCATTTATTACTTTCTCGAGCGTTTTGTCA
>JBMSHD010000088.1:0-9360 GCA_049416425.1 Francisellaceae bacterium
TCGTATGAACAATATGAATACAATAATGGGAAGTTATTTTGAGCGCGTTCCTATAATATTGAGATCAGCAATGTGATGCTTATCTTCACCTTAGCTGTTATCTTTTTAATCTATGGCGTTTTTGAAGGTTATTATGGCTTCACACCCGGGAAGTATTTTTTGAGATTAAGAACGGTGGATAAAAATGGCAACAAGCTGACAATCACTCAGGGCATTATCAGAAACTATTTCCGCTTTATCGATGGCATTGCCTTTTATGTGGTGGCGCTTATTATCATGCTGTTTAATAAGCAGCGTAAGCGGCTGGGTGATTTTCTGGCCGAGACGGTGGTTGTTTATGAACAAAAATAGGAGGTAATGTGAACGTGCAAGTTATTGGTAAAATTATTGGAAATATATTGGATCGCATATGACAGAGTCAGGCCTTAAATTTGCGATTTTAGGCGCTGACTAAGCCTTGATTTCAGCAAATTGTGATATAATTTCTCTCAAGGCTTATAAATAGTGACAGGCATGGGTGCACACGACTTACAGTTTAGAAAGACGTTTAAAGATCCTGTGATGTTTCGAGGCTTTTTAGAAGTTTATCTGCCGAAGGCGGTTAAATCAAAACTGAAACTTGAGACATTGAAGCTTCGTAAACAAAGTGGCAGTTTTATTCGTAAGTTTATTGCGATGAATTATGATGTTGATCCGAATCGACAACGACAGAAATTCAAGCAGTTAAAAGAAGAGATTGCCGATCTTGTATTTACTTGTGAGCGAGTGGATTCAGGCGAGGTGTTGCTGATCCATCATCTGGAGCATCAGTCGACTCCGGATAAGCATTTTTCGTTGAGAAATGCCGTGTATGATATCTCGGCCTTGAAAGACTATGTGGATGAGAAAGAGGTGGATAAATATCCGATGGTCATAAGCCTTATGATGTATCATGGTAAGGTCACGCCTTATCCTTATGAGACGAATATGATGAGGATGTTTAAGGATGAGGATTTGGCGGAAGATTATTTCTTAAAGCCGATTGTGATTGATTATGGTCGATATTCGGATAAAGAGCTTTTGGAGCACCATGAGATAGGCGCCGCCGAGATTGCGTTTAAGCATGTTTATGATGAAAGTGTCAGTGACGAGACGGTTGAGTATTTTGTAGAAGGCTTGAAGAACTGTAAGAATCTGGAGATTCGTCATAGTATCTGTATGTATGGTATAGAGAGTTGGGAGGCGGATCCGGCGTTGGTATTTGATCGATATAAACAGAGTATGAAAGAAGATGAGGAGTTTGTGATGACAGCAGCAGAACGCTTAAGGCAGATGGGTAGACAACAGGGTCGAGAAGAAGGCATTGTGATTGGTGTACAGCAAGGAATGCAGCAAGGTATGCAACAAGGAATGCAGCAAAATGCCATCGAAAATGCCAAACGAATGCTTGGGCATGGGATGTCGGTTGATATTGTCTCACAGTGCACGGGGCTTAGTCGCGCCGAGGTAGCCAGGCTTAAACAATAAGGGTGGAGTTTTACAACTTATGCGCTCGTAGATAAGGTCATGTTAATTGTGTTTTTTCAGATAAACTGCTTTTTTCCTGGCAAGCACTAATGTTCGAGCTAGTAAGGTTTCATAGATGGGTGTGCCACCAAAATAGATGGCGGTGATGGTGGCAGAAAAACAGGTTAAAATCAAAGGCAGAATCAAGGCATAATTCATGGTCATCTCAACGACTAACACAATTCCGGTTAGTGGCGCGCTTACCGTGGCGCTAAATAGGGCGCTCATGCCGGCGACAGCAAAGATTTGTGGATTTGGGATTAAATCTGGAAACAGGAGATTTGCCAGAATGCCGAAAAACATGCCAAACAGAGTGCCTAGCGCCAGCATCGGTGCGAAAATTCCACCTGGCACTCCCGTACCATAACTGGTCCAGGTTGTGAAAAGTCGCAATACAAATACGGAAATAAGAAGCGTCAGCGTCAGATCACCATGAAGCGCTCTTGGAATAACATGATAGCCACCGCCAACAATATCGGGGAAGACGACCAGTAGAATACCTGTGGTAATGCCTACTAATACAATCCATTTCCAGAAATCAAAACCTGATTTAGAGCTGAAAAAATTAAGATATCTCACCAGATAGCGATTAAACAACACGCCTAGTCCACCGAAGGCAATGCCAAAGATGACAAAAAGCCAAAGGCTGGCCATGCTCGGTTCACCATAGGCCGTCATGTCTATATCCATCATCTGGCGAATATCATAGCCGCCGGCCTCAAGCATCAGTCTTAAGAAGATATCGGCACAGACACAGGCGATAATCACCGCCTGTATCGAGCGGAAACTATAGCGAAAACGTGAATGCATCTCTTCAATAACAAATAATACACCGGCAAGGGGGGCATTAAATGCCGTAGCAAGACCGGCACCGGCACCGGCGGCAATTAAAATATGAGCCATGTCATTATCCATGCGAAAGAGCTTCTGTACCATCTGCCCTAGCGCACCACCCATCTGTATGGTTGGACCTTCTCTTCCTAGAACCAGGCCGCTTGATAGAGATAACACTCCGGCGAAGAATTTAACCGGTAACACTTTCCACCAGCGCATGCTGCGTTTATCGACAAGAACGCCTTCGATTTCCTGCACGCCACTGCCGGAGGCCTCGGGTGCAAAACGGCGAACGATAATAAGTGATAAGACTAAAAACAGCGTAGACACAAAGGCCGAAATCAGGCATTTAAGCCATAAGCTGGAGTCAAGAGAATGAATGATATAGCTTTGGGCTACCCCCATCCAGTGAATCACAATCTGAAACAACCCACCGACAAAGCCAACCAATATTCCTGTTATAGCACCAAGAAGAGAGGCGATAAATACGGCATGTGGATCATGTATTTTTTTCATCCTGAAGTATCGTCTAGATGGTCATATAGATTTCAGCTTATAGCAAAGTCTGTCATTTTCAAGCCTGAAGCCGATATTTTTGGTCTAACAGCTTTAAGACTCTGAACACAATCCCAACAAATTGGTGTAACGGTTGCAAAATAGGCCATTTGGATCAAGTTGCTTTTGATAGCGAGAAAATAATGCCAGCTCATTGGCTTTGCGTTTTTTCCACATTTTTATATAGGCCGAATTAAAAGGTGTCACGCCTTTTACCGCTTGTCCATCGACGGCGTCATCTGGATTATAGAATCCATACATCTTGCCGTGATGTGGAAACCCTCCCATTGCCACCCATTTATGTTCAATATTGGCGAAATAATCGAGCACATTCTGTGGGTATTGGGCAACGGATCCTTTCTGGACTAAGGCCAGAATTTCGATGGAGATAAACAGCTTGGTTTTATCATTGCTGTAAGTGCCGGATAAAAGCGCATCGCTGCCGCGGACAAAACGAAATTCCGGTGGCAGCACGGCGACGAAGTTATGATCATTTTGAAGCTGATTGGAGATGACCTTAAGCGCATCCCAGGCTGTTTCCATCGCCTTGGTCGTATCATCAGGCAGTGGGATAAAATACGATGAGAATACCACCCGTTCAGCCTGATCCAGCCATAAGGCATCGTTGTTGGAGATGACTTTTTTCATTTTGCTTTTTACCGTCTCCATCGCCGTATCAATGGCGAGTTTGCCAAAATAAGGCTGCTTGTTATTCTGTGTATAGATGCCGATCATCTCGGAAAGCTTTTCTTCCCATAGCGGTAAAATTGGCGCTCCCCATGCCCGTTTTTGCGCCTTGTCACAGGCCTCATTGACATGGGTATAGATAATGGCATCGTCGCTATCGTTGGCATCCTTATTTATAATCGGTGTCTTTGGATCAGGATCGATGCGCCAGAGCAAAGCCAGAAAATTATTCGTCTTGCCATAAGGGTTATAAAAAGATTCAACGCTGTCGTATTTGCCGCTAAACAGCAGGTTTTTATAATAATCGACAAAGTCTTTTTTTGAGTCGATGCTATAGGATTCATGACTCGGGACAAGGGTGTTTTTATAGGCTCTGGGACTGATCTTCAGAGTCACCGAGCTCACAACACCTAAGGTGCCTAAAGACGTTCTGAAAAATTGCAATGGGCTTATGCCTTGAAAGTCAGGAGAGTCGATGTCGTAGGTTTTGTTAACACCGTCATCGTTGATAACGCTATAGGCGATAACACTGTCGGCAAATATAGACGCATTGACCGCTGATCCATGAACATCAACGGCTGTCATGCCGCCAAGGCTGAAAAATCCACCGGCGGTGACCGTATTTAACCTGTAGTTATGTGCGCTTAGAAAGGCGTCGAGATCAGTCTCGCTGACGCCACTGTTGACGGTGACGATGTCGTTGTCACGATCAAGGACGATATTGCTGTTACCGTCTGCACCCAAGTCGCTATAACAGGCCAGATCGATGACCCAGGTGTTGCCATGTGTTGTGCTGATATCACTGTTATTATTGATGACTAAGGGCGTGATTGAATGTCGTTGCCCAGAGACTCTGATTTTTTTTCCTTTATTGGCAGCCTCTTTGATGATTTGCTGTAATTGTTCCAAATTGTCAGGTGTGAAGTAGTAGAGACCATCACTGGCATCCGGTGTGAACTGATTGTTACCACTCCAGTTTTCCCATGTGAGAGATTGAGCCAGTGGTACGGGGGATAGCGTTTGTTCATGCTGGACAATATTGACGGTGGTAGCTGGATTTATATGAGTATGATCGATAGGCATTTATAACATTTCCATATGTTTTTTTATGAAACGATTATATCCATACTTTCGAATTAAAAAAAGCGAATCATAAAATTTTCAGCATGATGATTGATATTGCTGAAACAATGTTGAGATGGCGGTGAGTTTGGCATTGAACTGAGTGGGATGCTTGGTGATGAGATAAAGCGGCAGTGCCTCTATTTGATAGTCTTTAAGCACAACCTGAAGCCTGCCGTCGTCAATGGCTTTATCTACACTGAATGAAGGCAGAAAGATAACCCCCAAATCATGGATAGCCATCTCTTTCAAGGCTTGAGAACTGGTTGCCGTATAATGGGCATCGATCGGCTGCTCAAAATAACGGTGATGCCGTTGGTATTCCCAGGTCTTCTTAAAATTATGCGCGTGATCCAGACAGCGATGATGCGGAAGATCCTCCGGTTTTTCAAGCGCGGGATGATTGGCCAGATAAGCCGGTGAGGCGCAGGTGAGCTTTTGCCAGTTGCCAAGTTTTTGGGCATAGGCGTCGATAGGTGGCAATTTGCCACAGAATAAGATTACATCGAAGTCTTCTTTGATCAAAGCCGGCAGGAAATTACCGATATGAAAATCAAGCTTAAGCTTTGGGTAGGTGTTGAAAAAATCGCCCAACTGCGGCAGATAAATCTCATGATATAATGAATTTGGGATGCCAATCTTTAACTGTCCAGAGAGTGTGTTTTTATCCTCATGCAAAAGGTAATGAATGTTTTTCTCACACTCAAGCAGATTTTTAATATAAGCCCAAATTTTCTGCCCTTCCTGAGTCAGTCTGACTTCTCGAGTCGTTCGGTGAAAAAGGGTGACCTGCCAATGCTGCTCTAGCTGTTTGATAACAGTGGAGACTTTAGCAATGTTGCTGTGGCAGATTTTAGCCGTTTGACGAAAGCTCTGGCATTGTGCCAGAACATCGAATATTTCAAAGTGCTGAAGGGTGAGTCTATGACGAATAGTGGAATGTAATTGTGGCATGTATTGATTCAAAATTCAGATCAGTTATTTTAAATTTCACCATATTATCATGGATTTAGAATCAGCTTATACTGTTTTACGTCATTAACGATAAGGAGTAATAAAACATGTTGAGCATTATTCAGTTAAATTATAGTAAGGATAGTGATGAGATTGAGCCGCATCTTCAAGCACACCGGCAGCATTTGGATCGCTTTTATCAGCAAGGATTGATTTTGGCATCGGGTCCGTTGTCCCCAAGAACCGGTGGCATGATTATTGCCAAAGAGATGTCGAAAGAGGCGCTGGATGCATTGATTTATAAAGATCCGTTTTATCTTCATGGGCTGGCCGAATATACGATCAAACACTGGAATGTCACTAAAAGCTCGGCCGTGTTTAAATGCCTGATTGAGCCTAAAGAATACAGCACCGATGGCAGAGTGCTTTTTGATGAGCTGCATGGTGCTCATCATGGTGAGGCGTTGATCAAAGCCTTGGGCGATGTGAGCCCAGATTTTGTCGATATGGTTTATGATTTTGCCGCAGAACGCATTTTTGCCAGAAATGTGGCTATACCGATGGTGATGAAAGAGTTGATGGCAATGGTGATTTGTATGGCGTCGGGTGATATGAGCAACCAGGTTCAATCACATGCAGAAGCCGCTATTAATACGGGCGCCAACATTGACATGATCATTGAATCGATGCTTATCGCCATTCCTTTTGTTGGTTTTCCAAGAGTGGCCAACGCATTGCTTCAATTAAAATCATGGCAATTCATCACTCACGAATAAGTTGATGGCAACAAGGCTTTTTTATCCGCTTTCCAAAGCATAGATAGAATTGGAATTGCCGATAAAGCCGTTATCAAGGCGATGATAAGCGTAAGTGAGATTCTGCCGCCTAGAAAGCCGGATAAACCAAACAACAGCATGCCAAGTGGAATGGCGGCGGTATTGACAAACTGGTCAAACGAGGCGAAATCGTGCAGCTGCTTGCCGCTGAAGCTATTTTGCCCGATTGTATCCCAGCGAATGCCGCTCAAAGAGGTAAAGGCCGAGCCTAAAAAAGCGAATACATACAACAGCCAGATAGAGTCTGGTAGCACAAGCGTCACAAGTTGAACCCCTAGAGCCACGCTGCATAACAGGTGTAAAATGACCCAGCTGATACGATGGCTTAAGCCGATCAGTGATGACAGTGAACCGATCAGCGAGCCGCCGGCGATAATCATGGCAACCACAGCCCAGCTGGAGGCCGAGTACATCTCAATCACCAACGTGGGTCCGGCCGCGGCCATAAATCCGATGGTCAGTGAACAGAAAAACCAGCTGATAAGCCCCAGCAGTGCCCAGTTTGGAAGCTTTGCATCTGTGTGATCGTTATTATTTTCAGCTATGTTTATATCTACGGTTTTCTGTTTATCATTATCTACTGAGGCAGAGACGCTATTTTGTTGATGCTTTTTCAATTTCAGCAGAAATATAAGCCCCAGCATAAAGGAGATCACATCAAACAGCAGAACGCTTTGAAAATTAAGCCATATCACCACAAAAGCACCCAGAAGAGGACCTGTTATGGTATAAATATCACCGGCTATCGCCAGCCACGCATTGACGTCTTTGCGCATGCTTTTTTCGATAATTTCGGGAATAAGCACAAAGCGTGCCGGCATGAAAAAAGCGGTTGCCAAGCCATAGATGAAAGCTGAGACAGACATCGCCCAGATGCTGTTTTCAAAAAGACAAATCCAGAGCAAAAGCCCCAGCTGTGCCAGAATCCTGAGCATATCGGCAGATATCATGGTGTTTAGCGCTTTAAAGCGACTGGCTAGCTGTTTATATAGCGTCATGCCGATAAAGCGAGACACCCATAAAGCCAGCAGTACACAACTAAATCCCCATCCGCTGGGTTCGATCCGTGTGCTTTCTATGGCAAAGGCAATGGGAATCAAGGCGTCTCCAGCTCCAGATATCAATACGGCCCAGATGAAATGCCTAAAGCCTGAATGGCTGAAAGATTTGAAATTTCGTTTAATAGTCTCAGTCAATGATCGCTCCTGTCAGGTTAGATTTTTTCTTCATGATTCTGGGTCGATTTTTTTCTTACTAGTAGTGAGGATATCGCGATATTTTTAGTATTGAGCAGGAGAAAAATACCCAAAAGGATCACGGCAAGAATAATTTCAATCATACCGCTGCTGATAAAGAGTTTTCGCAGACTATCGGGTGTAAATGTAATAGCATAAAACTTGGTAAGAAGAAGGTAGCTAAAGGCAATGATTGGATAGCTTCCTTGAGCGATCAGCCTTCTTAGCCCAAAAATGCCGGCGCGCTGATTTTTTTTCGTTTCACTAACCCATAGCATCTGATTGGCCATATTGGCAACGGGAGCGAGTGCGGAGCGCAAAGCCACAAGAATGGCGATGAGGATAACGTTGTCCGTCAAAGCAATGCCGATGCGTCCAAACAGGGCACATAGAATACCGGTGACGGCGATGATGATAAAAGCGTTATGATGAAATCTCTTGATGGAATAAAGGCTGCCAATCAAGGTGGCGATGGCGACAATGGTGCTGTAGGTGGCAAGATCAGCGTTTGGGTTTGCTCCCAGCATCAGGATATAGACCGATAGAAAGGCGGAAGCAATGCCGTTGATAGCATTGAAGCTGCAGAAATACAACAGCGCATAGCGTAATTTGTCATTGCGCATAATCAGGTGCAAATGCTGCCATAATGATGGATGTGTGGTTGCGGTTTTATGCGCCGATATTGGTATGATATGAAGTACCAGAAACAGGCCTGGAATACTCATACCAGCAACAATAAAAAGAAGATTCTCCAGCGGCAGAAAAACATAGCAGACCCCGGCTAATGCCGGTGCTAAAATAGCGGCACCTGAGTTTAAAAACCCCTCCAGTGCATAAGCGGCTTGAGTTTTACCCGCTAAAAGATCGGGAATGATCGACATGATCGATAAGCTGTGAAAGGAAGAGATGGCGGCGCGAAGGCTGATGATTGCAAAGATACTCCAGATGATATAGTGACTCTCAGAATTAAACACAAACGCGGCAGCAAAGTAAATAAACACCAGTAGGGAGTGCGTTATTATCAAGGTTTTTCTGGCGCCGATGCGATCGATAATTCTGCCGGCGATAAAGCTCAAATAGATTTTAGGCGATAAAGACAATAAGACAGATAACGCCATGATTAGCACGCTGCCCGTGATCTCAAAAAGCGTCAAACTGAAATAAAATCTGATGATTCCATAGGCGAGGATTAACCCCGACTCGTAAATAAGCCAGATAATTTTTGCTTTATCGGTATTTAATTTTATTCGCGGTATAGTTTATATACTCCAACCCATCTTTTGTGAAATAAGTTTTGTAGTTAAGTAATTTGTTAATTAGGTAATTACCTTTTTTTTGAGCCATATATGCCATAGGTAATGTGATGCCTGTTTCTTCATTGATTAGTGCACATTTTTTTCTAAATTCATATAAGTTTGCATATACATGTAACGCATGAAGAGCACGATCTAACTGCCAGCGCTTGTTTCGTATAGTTGATTCAGATCTCCATTCTATATCTATTAATGGCGAAGTATCACTATCATATTCATCAATAACTGAAAACTCCCCATTTTTAATAATTGCCTCTTGAGGCAGTGATTTCAATGTAT
>JBMSHD010000089.1:0-9155 GCA_049416425.1 Francisellaceae bacterium
GACAAAACGCTCGAGAAAGTAATAAATGCTAAATTTTAATAAGACAGCCCTGACATCTAAGAACAGATAGCGCATGCAAATCTTTCTCGGCATTTAATCGCACAATAACTTATATATGAATGGCACCACCTGAAATGATCTCCACACCAGGCTTTATTTCGCCATAAAAACAGCAAGCAAGCGCTCTGAATCTGGATTTTCATCGACGCTGACCCTCTCGATGGCAAACGGCCAGTTGCGAATCCAGGTCAACTGCCTTTTTGCCAATTGACGTGTTGCCGCCACCGCCTTATTGAAAAACAGATCATAATCACCGTCACCCTCAAGATATTGCCATGCCTGACGATAGCCAACACTGCGCATAGAAGGCAGTTCTTTATGCATCTGTGGCATAGCCATCAGCCGCTTGACTTCATCGAGAAACCCTGAATTCAACATCAGCTTAAAACGTCGTTCAATCCGCCGGTGCAAATTCAGGCGATCAGATGGCATGAGCGCCACTAATCGGATAGATTCGCCCAGACCACCGATTTTTGGCGAGTGCTGCAACCATCTTGAATAGGGAATGCCCGATATCTTCAATACTTCAACCGCTCGAGAAAGTCGCTGTCTGTCGTTGGGATTGAATCTGACGGCCGTTTCTGGATCATGTTTTTGCAAATAGCAGACAAGCTCATCGGTGGCCATATCACAAACTTCATCTCTTATGTCGTGATCGGTCTCCGGCAAACTCGAGATGCCCTCGATCAAGGCTTTGAAATACATCATACTCCCCCCGACTAAAAGCACGCGTCTGCCTCTGGCATGAATTGCTGTGATTTTCTTCTGACAGTCATCGAGAAAATCAGCCACCGAATAAGACTGCCATGGCTCAACGATATCAATAAGATGGTGTAAAACACCGCCTCTCTCTTCAAATCCCGGCTTTGCCGTGCCAATATCCATATGTTTATAGATCAGTGCCGAGTCAACGTTTATGATCTCGGCATTTAATTGCCGAGCCAGCCATACTGAAGAAGCCGTTTTCCCTGAAGCAGTCGGCCCAGCCAGCGCATAAATCAGCGGATGACGGCTCATGCATTACCGAAAGTTGGATTGATCTCGATAGAAATCTGATCATGAAGTGCGGCAAGGTATTCATTCACCGTCAGCGATGAGAAAAGATTCTCAACCGATTGCCCCGGCAATTCATTTGCGGGTGACGATACGGCATTGACGGCAAAGACCATATACCCCCCATCATCACCGACGATTTCATAGTGATTTAAAGGCGCACTGAAGATTGCCTTTATCTCTGCCTTATCGCCAGAAGGCTGTTGCCTTGAATAGGATTTTTGCGAAAGCTCGATCGTTTTATCACCCGAGTTTAATGCCTGTTGCAGACGCCTGGCTTCAGCTTCTGCCAAAACAGCCGCCTGTTTCTCTACAAAAGCCGTTTTCACCTGATCGCTCACTTCATCGAAATTCGGCTGATGGGCAGCTACCGCTTTATCGACCTGAAAGATGATGCCCGATGTATTACTGTTCAAAATAAAACCGCTATTCTTATTCTGTTTAAACAGGGCTTTGTCAACAGCGGCGGCATTATCGATGCCATCGATACTCTGACCATCGGCAATGAGTCCTGTGGTTTTAACCTTCAGATGATATTTCTCCACCAATGTTTTAAAGGGTATGCTGTTGATCGCCGTCATCAGCTCATTGAATTTCTCATAGGCGGCGCGATTTAGCAAAATTCGATCAATAACGGGTTTGGCGTCACTCAAACTCATCGGTTTAGGCTTATCTATCTCGCTTAGCAGCAGATATCGCCCATCTTCCAGCGATGTCAAAGGGTCGCTCAAGCTCATATTGAACAGTCGAAAATCGCTCTGTGATGAGGCTTCGGCTAAAGAGATAGTTGGCAATTTTTGAATCTTGATCTGTGCCTGCTCTTCTTTTGTCAACGGCTGACCTGATTGCAATTTCTTAACGATCTCATCTTTCATCGTCGCCTTTTTATTGAAGCTGATGATTTCACCAGTGCGACGCTCAGGTGTCATAAGCGAGTCGGCGTTATTCTGATAATAAGTATCGACTTCGCTGTCAGTCGGCGGGATGGATGAGACAAAGTCCTGAGTATTGAGCTCAACATAACTGATAGAAAGCTTTCTTGGCACTTCAAATCGGGATTTATTCGCCTCAAAATACGTTTCCAGCTGTTTCTGGGTCGGCTTGACTTTCGATACAAACTCATGATCTTTAACTTCAACATAATCGAGTTTACGCGTCTGCATGAGCAGGCTTGTGAGATCGCTCTGTTCAAAGGGCAGCGCAAACTGACTGGCGATAATCGGCGTGACAAGACTCGATGTCAACGCATTTCTCGCCAACAAAGCCTTGATCTGATCCGCGCCACCATATAACCGGGCAATCTCATCAAATTTCTTTTGTGAAAACACACCATTATCCTGAAATGCAGGATCATTAAAGATCAGATCCGATATAGCAGAAGAGGTCACTATAATTCCTGAGTTTTTCGCATCTTCACGCAACAGCGCCTGATTAATCGCCTGCTTCAACGTCGCCTGTTGAAGATCCTGATTTGGCACATTGCCGGTGCTTGCCACTTCACGCAACAGATTGTTGAAATAATTCTGAGAGATTTCCTCATCACCAACCTTAGCCACCGACTGAGCAGAAACGCCAGAAGAATAAAAAAAATAGCTGATCCCGGTGAGGATGAAAACGCCACTGACGGCGATGATAATAACCCAGGTGACCCATCCTTTAAACTTATCATTAATCGATTGCAACATGTTCTCTACCTGCCTTAACACCAATGAAAACGACCTTATCAGCCCTTTTTGCTGATTTGTCACCGCGAGAAACAAAAAAGGCATGTTGAACATGCCTTTAAATCATCGTGGTGGGTGCTGAGGGGTTCGAACCCCCGACCCTCGCCTTGTAAGGGCGATGCTCTCCCAGCTGAGCTAAGCACCCGCAATAGACGATACTATAACTTAATTCACAGCCTCTTTCAAGAGTTTTCCTGCTTTAAATGTCGGTGCTTTTGATGCCGCAATCGTCATCTTGTCGCCCGTCTTTGGATTACGCCCCTCACGTTCAGCACGCTCACGCACCTGAAAGGATCCAAATCCGATTAAAGAGACGATATCACCGGCTTTCAAAGCCACTGTAATTGAGTCAACGGTAGCATCAAGTACACGATGAGCCACTTCTTTGGTTACATCCGCTTCTTTGGCAATAGCACTGATTAATTCACTCTTATTCACAAGATTTTCCTCTATTTTTTGTTTATCATACAAGCCTCGCCAAACGCCGCAGAAACGTGGCATTCGACCAGATAGCTAAGTTATAGCAAGGCTTGAGCGCAGCGTCAACGCGAAATGAGCGGTTTCAGGCTTTTTTCTCGATATTTTCTGGGTGCCTCGGGCCTCATAATAGATTTTGTATATCCATATACAAAATCGAATCGGCTATCCTCGGCGGCATAAATTTTGCCCGGGACGTCCGCCTCGCCAGCATACCTTCACAAATTCACTGCGTTCATTCCGAGCAGGCAACTGTCTCCGATTCTACTCTACGCCTTGGGTACAAGCTGTTTCACAGACTTCGCTCTGGCGCCTACGGCACGTCGCTTGCTGTTTACAGCGGAAGGCTACCCGGGTCTACTCGACCTCGCGTTCCGCTCTCCATGTCTCGCAGCGGACGAAATAAAGCCTTTTCCAGCACTTCATCGATGGTTTTAACGGGAATGATCTTTAAGTGATCTTTGACATTTTGCGGAATTTCCAGCAAATCTTTTTCATTCTGCGCCGGAATCAGCACCGTCGAAATACCGCCTCTTAATGCCGCCAGTAATTTCTCTTTCAGGCCACCGATAGGTAATACATCTCCTCTTAAGGTGATCTCACCCGTCATGGCAACATCCTTGGAAACCGGAATATCACTCATTGCTGAAATCATTGCTGTACACATTGCCGTTCCCGCACTCGGACCATCTTTTGGTGTGGCTCCTTCCGGCACATGGACATGCATATCACTCTGATCAAAAGACTCAGGAGCTATACCATAACGAGCTCCTATCTTTCTGACCACAGACATGGCCGCCTGAATCGATTCCTGCATGACCTCACCAAGCTTACCGGTGGATCTGAGCTTTCCTTTGCCCGGCAATCGAACCGCCTCAATCGTCAAAAGATCTCCACCGACTTCGGTCCAGGCCAGCCCTGTAACCTCACCAACCTTATGCTCATGCTGGGCAATACCGAAATCGTAACGTTTCACTCCAAGATACTCGACCAGATTCTCACTGTTGATTTTTATTACCGCATCGGGCTTTGACAACAGAATCTGTTTAACCACCTTACGACACAACTTATTGAGCTCTTGCTGCAGGCGTCTGACTCCCGCCTCTCTGGAATAATAGCGAATGATATCGACGATGACCGTCTCATCCACTTCAATTTCACCGCGCTTCAAGCCCGATTCTTTGATGGCTTTCGGCAACAAATAACGCAGGGCGATATTGCGCTTTTCCTCTTCGGTATAGCCAGACAAATAGATGATCTCCATTCGGTCTCTCAGCGCTTCGGGAATATCCAGCGTGTTGGCCGTGGCAATAAACATCACATCGGAAAGATCATAGTCGAGTTCAAGATAATGATCGTTAAAGGTATTGTTTTGCTCAGGATCGAGCACCTCAAGCATGGCCGAGGCCGGATCACCCCTGAAGTCATTCGACATCTTGTCAATCTCATCGAGAAGAAAAAGTGGATTGTTAACACTGGCTTTAGCCATCTTCTGAATGATCTGACCGGGAAGCGCGCCGATATAGGTACGCCTGTGCCCTCTAATCTCCGCCTCGTCTTTCACCCCACCCAATGCCATGCGCACATACTTTCGTCCGGTAGCTCTGGCGATCGATTGACCCAGAGAAGTCTTACCCACACCAGGAGGCCCAACCAGACAAAGAATAGGTCCTTTGAGTTTGCGCATTCGCTGCTGTACCGCCAGATACTCCAGTATGCGCTCCTTGACTTTTTCAAGACCGTAATGATCCTCATTGAGTATCTGCTCGGCAAGACTCAGGTCTTTTTTGATTCGGGTGCGTTTTGACCATGGCAGCGACAACAAGGTGTCTATATAGTTTCGAGACACGGCAGATTCAGCCGATGCCGGGGGCATTGACTTCAACTTTTTAATCTCGTTTAGCGCCTTTTGTGTTGCCTCGTCGGACATGCCAGCTTCTTCAACTCTGGCTTTCAGCTTATCGAGCTCCTGAGCCTCATCGGCATCGCCCAGCTCTTTATAAATTGCCTTGATCTGCTCGTTGAGATAATATTCTTTCTGATTGCGCTCAACCTGAGCCTTGACTCGATCCTTGATCGTCTTCTCAAGCTCCAGAACTTCGATCTCTGTCATCAACATCTGCAACAAGGCAGAAGCTCGCTCCACCAGATCTTCCGCGGCCAGCACGTCCTGTTTTTTATCAACCGGCGCCTGAACCTGAGCGGCAATCATATCAACCAGGCGATCCAGATGATGATCCGACATAATGGCGCTTAACACATCACGTGGAACCTGAGTGCTCATATCGGCAAGTGTTTTGAAGCTTGAAACGAGTGCCTTGACCAGGCTCTCATATTCCGCATATTTTGACTCGTCTTCCGCACTGACCATAATCTGAATTTTAGCCGCAATAAACGGCATATCGGCATAATAGTTTTCAACCTTTGCTCGAGAGACTCCCTCGACTAAAACTTTGGATGTGCCATCCGGCAGCTTCATCAGCTGCAGAATTTTAGCATAGGTACCAACACGATATAGATCTTCAGCAACCGGGTCATCCACCTCATCTGAGAGCTGCGTTACCAAAAGCACCCGCTGTTTTGTGGCATGCGCCTCGGCAATGGCGGAAATGGATTTCGAACGTCCGACAAATAAGGGCACCGCCATGTGCGGGTAGACGACGATGTCTCTAAGCGGCACCACCGGCACCAGCTCATGAATTTCATTAATTTCATTGGTCATCAACAGACTCCCTGATTATGCATTATAAATTTGAAGCCAGACGAAACTCGACCTGGTCTTTAAGAACGATCAATGGTTGATCATGACCTTCAATCACTCGATCATCGATGATGACTCTATCCACATTTTCGATTGATGGCGCTTCAAACATGATCTCCAAAAGCGCATTTTCTAGAATCGAACGCAGACCTCGCGCTCCCGTTTTTCGCTTCATCGCCTTTCGTGCCGCGGCTTTAATCGCACCTGCACTAAATTCAATCTGAATTCCTTCAATATCGAATAATTTTGTATATTGTTTGATCAGTGCATTTTTAGGCTCGGTCAGAATTTGCACCAATGCCTCTTCATCCAGCTCCTCAAGCACGGCCGTCACCGGCAGACGGCCGATAAGCTCAGGAATCAGTCCGTATTTAACCAGATCTTCAGGCTCAACCATTTTAAGAAGCGCATTATGTGAACGCTGATCATCCTTGCTAAAGACTTCGGCACCAAAACCGATACCCGATTTCTCCGTCCGTCTCTGGATCACAGACTCAATGCCGGCAAACGCGCCGCCACAGATAAACAAAATATTGGAGGTATCGACCTGCTCCATATCCTGATGCGGATGCTTGCGCCCACCTTTGGGCGGAATCGACGCCACCGTACCTTCAACAAGCTTCAACAGCGCCTGCTGAACCCCTTCACCCGAAACATCACGGGTGATCGAGGGGTTTTCAGACTTTCTGGCAATCTTGTCAATCTCATCGATATAGATGATGCCACGTTCGGCTTTTTTGGTATCAAAGTCGGCATTTTGCAGAAGCTTCTGAATGACATTCTCAACATCTTCACCAACATAACCGGCCTCGGTTAAGGTTGTCGCATCGGCGATGGCAAAAGGCACATTGAGCATGCGAGCTAAGGTCTGCGCCAAAAGCGTCTTACCCGATCCTGTCGGTCCAATCAAGAGGATATTGCTCTTTGACAAAGAGACATCATCATCCGTCTGTTTCTGATAGATGCGTTTATAGTGATTATAGACCGCCACCGACAGTACTTTTTTAGGTACCTCCTGACCGATGATATATTCATCCAAGTGCTTTTTAATTTCGATGGGCTTTGGCAGCTTGTGTTCTTCGGCTTCCGCCTGAGCAAGATCACCGTCACCATTTTGATCGATAATACTGTCGCACAGTTCAATGCATTCATTGCAAATGTAAACCGAAGGCCCTGCAATCAGTTTTTTCACCTCATGCTGACTCTTGCCACAAAAAGAACAATAAAGCGTTTTGCCACCCGAACCAGAAGCGCCATCGCTTCTTTTTTTTCTTGTCATCGTCTATGACCTCTTAATAACTGTTTTATAATTTTTAAAATAGCGTTCCCTAAACAATTGGGCACCGATAAGCAGATTTCAAGTCTAAATTTAGTTTTTTAAGCTTTCCTTTTTGGTTTAAATCAAAACATCCCACTGCATCAGGTTTCAGGCTCAAATTTAATAAGCCATGAACCATTTTTGCAGCGACGATACACCAGTCAGAAAAGAAAGCTCTTTGATTACTTAATAAAATTACAAGGCAACTAATGTTGTCAGCCGCTTATTATTTGCCACCGATATGCAATCTTGATTCGATCACCTGATCGATGATGCCATAGTCTTTAGCCTCGTCAGCCATCATGAAATTATCACGATCGGTATCTTTGACGATCCGCTCATAAGGCTGCCCGGTATGGCTGGCCAGCACATGGTTTAGGCGCTCTTTTGTTCTTAGGATATTACGCGCATGAATCTCCATATCCGAAGCCTGTCCTCTGAAACCTCCCAGAGGCTGATGAATCATGATCTGAGAATTTGGCAGTGCAAAACGCTTGCCTTTTTCACCCGCCGAAAGAAGCACCGCTCCCATGCTGGCAGCCAGTCCGATGCAGATAGTGCTGACATTGGGTTTGATAAACTGCATGGTGTCATAAACACCCATCCCGGCTGTGACCGAACCACCTGGCGAGTTGATATAAAAATAAATATCTTTATCCGGATTTTCAGACTCTAAAAACAAAAGCTGAGCGATGACCAGATTTGACGAGACGTCATTAACCTCACCGTTTAGAAAGACGATTCGCTCTTTCAGCAGTCTGGAGTAGATATCAAATGAACGCTCACCACGCGCCGTCTGCTCAATGACGACTGGAACCAGATTGTTTGTAATCATGTATATACCTTAAATTTTTAAAAAATGAATATGTTGCAGGTTTAACACAACAGTGTAATTTGATTGAGACTGAATTTCCAGCCAAATCATGCGTCTTTATCGTTAGTGATCGCGGTTACTTTAGATTGAAAGGTTTTTCAAAATCTCTCTCTTCTTGAGTTCAAGGAAATTTGGGTTGAGTTAACTGACTTGTCGTAAACAACATAAAATCGTATTTAGAATGGTTTTTTCAACATCTTCTCAACTTCACCGATATGCATCTCTTCCTCGACAATAAGCCCTCTGGCATATTCTTCAAGCATCACCGACTTATCGCGTACCAGATCAAGCAACTGACGATAAAGCGCCAAAGAGGCAACCTCATGTTCCAGGCTTTCCTCTAAAATCGCGTTGATATCGTGCTGATGCGTTTCCGTGAGCTTGGCAATTTTAAGCGATGGATGTTCACCAAAATGGGTAATCATTTCACCTGCCTGCTGAGCGTGATTGAGGCTCTCCTGCGCCTGATCACGCATCCAGCTGATAATCGGAATACGACTGTGACCAAATATCATCAATGAATAATGGGTATATCTGACCACTCCGGCCATCTCCATCTCAAGTATCTGATTCAATATACTGAAGACTTGAGCTTTGTTATCGATCTCTAATTTCATCATTTCATCCTTTTTGCATTCAACACATAACCGGCGTCAAAGTGCTTCGAAAGCACCAAAACAGCCGCTTCCTAAGAAGCTTCAATTAAAGCATGTTATATGCTGGATGTATAGTTAGAAAATCTTGAAAATCCTGACATTCTATGACTTAGAACGTGTGCAAAATAACTTCCCGTATATATCCGCCGTGCAACCTTGCTTCCCGTCATTGCCACGACAGAGTGAAATGGCGCAATAAAGCAATTGCTTTATCCATTGAACGCCCGTAGCA
>JBMSHD010000090.1:0-9096 GCA_049416425.1 Francisellaceae bacterium
TTAAGCCCTTATGGTTGCTGACTTCTAAGATTTCAACTTACCAACTTGGGCATAGGCCTGATTATCACTGAATAAGAGTTTTTGAGTGAGATAGAGCACCAATAGAGATCGCATACCGTAATAGCTGAAATATTCCCACATATAAACGGCAATGGCATAATAGAGTGCCTTAGGCTGCCCTTTGGTTTGAATTGTTGATTTTGCTGACATAGACAAACTGACTGTGATTTTTTATCCATTTATCATATCGGATTTTGAGCAAAAGCAAATTAAATTTTATGATTTTTATTTTTTATTGTTCGGGCTCTCAAGCAGCATGCTCTTAGCGCTGCCATTGTCACCGGTGAGAAATACGACAATTGAGCTACAGCACTTCGAATTAAATGCTGTCAATCAGAGCTTGGTTTGGCAAGGGATTCATTTCCCCTATAACCATTTGGATTTTTTGACTGCCAGTGCCAGCTGTCAATCATCATTTGCTCAATATCGCGCTTAGCCTTCCAACCGAGTTCTTTATATGCTTTTTCACAGCATGACCAGCATTCGGCAATATCTCCATCCCGTCTGGGTGAGATGACATAGGGAATCTTAACCCCTGAAGCCTTTTCAAAGGCATCGATCACCTGTAGTACAGAGTAAGGATGACCGGTTCCCAGATTCCAGGTATAGATGCCTGATGCATGGCTATTGAGATATTCACAGGCTTTAAGATGTCCCAGCGCCAGATCCACCACATGAATATAATCGCGAAGCCCCGTACCATCGACGGTTGGATAATCGTTGCCGTAGACGGCCAGTTGCTTTAGTTTGCCGATGGCAACCTGGCTGATGAAAGGAACCAGATTATTGGGAATGCCATCGGGATCCTCGCCAATAAGGCCAGACTCATGTGCACCGATCGGATTGAAATAGCGCAAAAGTGCGATAGACCAGCTGTTATCAGCCAGATAGAGATCTGCTAGCATCTGCTCGACAATCACCTTGGAACGACCATAGGGATTGGTGGGCGCGCCGATTGGACAGTCTTCTGTGATTGGAATTTTTTTAGGGTCACCGTAAACCGTTGCCGATGAGCTAAACACCAGTTTTTTAACGCCATGTTGAGCCATGGATTGCAAGAGATTGAGAGTACCTGTAACGTTATTATCATAGTATTCCAGAGGTTTGTAAACACTCTCACCAACGGCTTTTAAGGCCGCGAAATGGATCACCATTTCGATATCAAAGTCCTGAAACAATCTATCCAGACAAGTGCGATCACGCACATCGCCTTTGACAAACGTAATGTTTTTATTGGTGATGGTCTCAACCCGTTTAAGCGAGGTTTCATGGCTGTTGACAAGGTTATCCAATACCAGGACATCGAGACCGGTCTTTAAAAACTCAAGGACGGTATGTGAGCCAATAAAACCGGCTCCACCTGTGATCAATATCATAACTATTTCTGAAACAAAGCGAATACAACGCCAGCCAGTCTAGCGTTATTGGCCGCATAAATCAAGACAAGACAATGCTCTGGCCGTGCTTGATATTGTTAATAATGGCATTCGCCATGGCGTCTGTGGGTACAGTCTGCTCGTTTGACAAGGCAATATCAGAGGTTCGATATCCCTGGTTCAATGAATCTTCTACGGCTTTGTGAATCGCTTTTGCTTCTTCATGCATGGAGAATGAATAGGACAGCATCATCGCCGCTGAGAGAATCTGAGCGATCGGATTTGCGATATTTTGACCGGCAATATCAAAGGCGGAACCGCCGGAAGGCTCATAAAGGCCAAAACCATCTGCATTAAGACTGGCCGATGGAATCAATCCTAAGGAACCCGGCAACACCGCGGCTAAATCGGAGATGATATCACCAAACAGGTTTCCCATCACCAGAACATCAAATTGAGTTGGATTTATCACAAGCTGCATGGCGCAATTATCGACATACAGATGAGACAGTTTGACATCGGGAAAATTTAATTTCTCCTCCTCGACGATTTCTCGCCACAACCTTGAGGTAGAAAGTACATTGGCCTTATCGACAGAGCATAAAATTTTACGTCGTTTCTGTGCAGACTCAAATGCCGAGCGGACGATATGGCGAATCTGTGACTCATCATATTCGGCGACATCAATGGCATAACGTCTGCCGTTCTTATCAACATCTTGACGATGCTCACCAAAATAGATATCACCGGATAATTCACGGAAAATCTCGATGCTGGCTCCATTGCCGATACGATTGGTTTTTAATGGACAATGCGCCGATAAAGATGAATAGATAGCGATCGGGCGGATGTTGATCGAAAAATTAAAATGCTGACGAAGAGCGAGAATGCTGTTTGCCTCGCAACCTTTCCACTTCGGATCATTCTGGGCGGCAACCGGTCCGCCAACGGAACCAAATAAAATGGCATCGGCATCCTGGCATCTCATAAGCGTCTGACTTGGGCAATGTACGCCATATTGATCAAAGGCGGCTCCTCCGATTAAGGCGTGATGATAATGAAATTTATGCTGATAACGCTCGGCGATGGCATCGAGCACTTTTAATGCCGCGTTCATCACCTCTTCACCGATTCCATCTCCTGCTAGGACGGCAATATGTTTTTCCATGATTATACTCTCCTCGCTTCAAACCGATCAATCTTCCGACGATGCGCTAAAAGATAGTCAAGATCATCCTGCCCTTCCAGCAGGCATGCACGGCGAAAGGGATCGTAGGCAAATGTATACATCTGAGCGCCTTTTTCTGTTAGTGTCATCGACTCAAGATCAACGGTCAGGTTTAGTTGACCGTCCTCTGCCTTTTGACATAGAGACTCGATAATCGTGCTATCGAGCTGAATCAGCAGCAATCCATTTTTGGTGGCATTGTTGAAAAAAATATCCGAAAATGATGAAGCAATGACGACTTCAATTCCAGATTGCTGTAAACTCCAAACCGCATGTTCTCTCGATGAACCACAGCCGAAATTGCTACCGGCGAGTAAAATTTTGGCATCCTTAAACTCAGGCCGGTTAAAAACAAAGTCTGGCTTAGCTTTTCTCAGGCGAATAAAAAGAGAGTCCCCATAACCGGATTGTGTCGTTTGCGTCAGGTATTGCGCTGGAATGATCATATCGGTGTCAATATCGTTCAACCAAAGCGGAATCGCCTTGCTTGTCAGCCGTTTAAATGCTTTCATATCGTAGCTCCTTCTTCCAATATTGATGAGGCCGAACAAATTTGTCCTTTTATGGCGCTTGCGGCAACCGTGATGGGTGAGGCCAGATGAGTAATAGAACCCGTTCCCTGTCTGCCGATGAAATTTCGATTCGAGGTGCTGATACAACGCGCTCCGGCTGGAACTTTATCCTCATTCATCGCTAAACACATCGAACAACCCGGCATGCGAAAATCGGCTCCGGCTTCGATAAAGATACGATCGAGGCCTTCGTTTATGGCCGCGGCTCTGACGGCTTCAGATCCCGGTACGATATAAAGCGTGACACCGGTGGCAATTTTACGTCCTTTCAAGATTTCAGCGGCGGCACGCAAATCTTCAATTCGACCATTGGTGCAGCTGCCGATAAACGCCCACTGAATGGTTTTGCCCATGATTGATTCACCCGGTGCAAAACCGGTGTAAGCATAGGCGTGTTCAGCCAGTTTTTGCATTGATGGGTCCAGCTCATCAAGCATCGGCACTTTCTCATCAATACCGATGGCATGCTGCGGATTGATGCCCCAGCTCACCATCGGCTGCAATCCTTCGATATCGATGATAATTTCTTTGTCATAAGATGCCTTATCGTCACTCTTTAATTTACGCCAGGCATCGACATGACGATCCCACTTTTCTTTGGGGGAATAATGGCGTCCTTTAAGGTAAGCAAACGTTTTCTCATCCGGTGCGATAACGCCGGCTCTGGCACCACACTCTATCGACATGTTGCATAAGGTCATTCTGGCTTCCATGGACATATTATCAATCACCTGACCACCATACTCGATAACATAACCGGTCGCACCACCGATACCGATGGTGGCAATCAGCTTCATGATCATGTCTTTCGCGCCGACATCCTGATTGAGTCTGCCTGTAAAATGCACCTTCATGGTTTTCGGACGATATTGCAGTATGCAGTTTGTTGCCAGCACATGAGTAACCTCTGAGGTTCCAACACCAAAAGCCAGCGCTCCAAAGGCCCCGTGGGTTGAAGTGTGTGAGTCGCCACAGACGATCGTCATTCCTGGCAGGGTAAAGCCAAGCTCGGGTCCTATGACGTGGACAATGCCCTGATGATTACTGCCAAAGTCATAAAAATCAATGCCGAATTCGGCGACGTTACGCCGCAATGTTTCAACCTGTGCCTTGGCGGTTAGATCTTCCATCCTGGTTCGATCTTCAGGTGAGGTTGAAATACTGTGATCCACCGTCGCGATAATGCTGTCAACATTTCGAATAGGTAGCTTATGTTGGCGCAACTTTTCAAATGCCTGCGCCGATGTGACCTCATGCATCAGCATGCGATCGATATAGAGAATATCGGGAAAGTCCTCTTCTGACTTGACCACATGTCGATCCCAGATTTTATCAATAATATTCCTTGCTGTACTCATTGGTATTTTCCTTTTTTACTCATTTTTTCAATTCCTTTAGTAAAGAGCGAAGCGGATCGCCGAAGCTATTGAAATCAATCGAGTGCTTCGGCCACCGACGTGATTGCGACTGTCTTCGATTGGCGATAGTTACTGTCAACATAGAGCTTATTGACCGCATCGATAAAGGCTTTTAGCGCCGAGATCTCGATGTCGCTGTCCCTGGCGATGCCTTTATAGTTTCCGCTGTCAGCAGCCGAGACGATGATTGTCGCTTCACTCTCTGAATTAATGCCAGAGTCGGCCATCGAATGCGCGAAATAGTCGATGACCTCTATGCCTGGAATATAAGAGCCAGTCGCATCAACGAGTGCTGCCAGCGCCGAGTTTTTCCCCTCTGTGACCACCGACAGAGATGGCTGATCAAAAAAACGACCTTCAATTGTCAGGCTTGCCGAGGCCTGATGCACCTTCCCATAGCTGATATCCGCCGCTTGAATGGGTGAACGATAGGCTTTATAGGCTGCAATCAGTTCAATATCCGTCACGCCTTTTCGACGGTCATGATAGTGGTCTTTAATATATTGTGAAATAGCTATTTTTTCATGATCTTCACAGATATAGCCAAATGATTCGATGATATTCTTTGCGTGATTGCTGCCAGAGAGAGGGCCGAAAACAAACGAAATTTTACTGCCGATCTCATCGGGATCAAATGGCTGGTAGGCCAGAGGATTGTTTAAGATGGCATTGGTGTGACCGCCTGAGGTATGGCGAGCGGCATTGATGCCAACGATAGGGGAGTGAGGTTGCCTTGGCAGCATTTTTTGGGCGATAAAATCTGAGACTTGTTTGAGATAGCCGATGTTGACATCCGTTTTATAGGTTATATTTTTCTGGTTGCCGAAAGCATGAATATACATGACACACTGTTCTAGCGCCGCATTGCCGGCACGCTCGCCAACTCCATTGATGCAGGCCTCAATCTGTCTGGCGGGACCTGTGAAGGTTGCATTGATGGAGTTCTCCAGAGCCAGCCCAAAATCATTATGGCAATGAGTTGAAAATAGAATATCCTTATCGGGAAAACACGCACGAATGATCTTATCATGTTCGATCATGTTATTGACAAAATAGGCATCACCTTCATGCTTGCTGGCGCCACCTATGGTATCCGGACAGTTAAGCACAGAGGCACCGGCCGTCACCGCCGCTTTAAATAAATCGGTGACATAATCAAAGCCATCACCAAGACGTGAGTAACCTTCGGCGCTGAATTCGACAGAGTAACCAGCCGTGACGGCAAGTTTGATCAGGCGATAGACCTCGGCAATATTTCTATCTTCATCATTTTTTTGCCCCAGACTCGCCAGGGCAAGATTGGGATCGACCGGCAGATACAGATGCACGCGAGCTCGATTTAAGGGTAAAAGCGGTGCCAGTGCTTCCATGGTTTTAGTGAGCTGAGACTCACGCAACTGGCAAAGACCGGCGATGATCATCTTTGAGTCTGTCATCGACTGACGTTTGGCAATGGTGTGTACGATCTCAAAGTCCAGTTGACTTGCCGCTGGAAAACCGGCTTCCAGTACATCAATATTCAATGCTTGTGCATAGTCAGCATATTGAATATTGTCTTCAAATGACATCCCAGCTCCCGGCGATTGTTGACCATCGCGCAGAGTCGTATCAAAAATATAAACTTTTCGTTGTTCCATTCGATTATCCTTGTTTATTGCAACTGTTTAAGTAATTCCTGACAGAAAAGCGTATATCTTGATCAGCGTAAATTTTATTCTATCGAATTTATATTTGGATTGAAAGACTCAAATGCAAAATTTTGCCAAAGCTGTTTCGATGAGCTGAAGCAGGGCAGATGTTTAGAATAATTTTGATTTGAGTCGGGAATCAGAAAAAGCATTGAGTGAAGTAATAATTATGAAATGGTCGCAAGCTTTGAGATATCAGCCACTTTGGCAAATAACACCTTACTGTGTTGAAGCAAAGCCAGACGATTGAGACGAACTTTTTCATTTTCTGCCATCACCATTACCGCATCAAAAAAATTGGAAATGGCCTCATCCAGAGAGCTTAAGGCGACTAAGGCTTCATTATAGTGACAATCATCCACGAGTTGTACCACCTCTTTATCAATCTGTTGCAGCTTCTCATATAGTTGCCTTTCGTCATCTTGCTCAAAGAGCAGAGGATCGATAACGTTAAAATTATCGGTCGCATTTTTAGTCAGAATATTGATCACCCGCTTGTTGCTCTCGACAAGTCGTTGACTCACCGGCAGTTTGATAAAGGCTAAAACGGCTGTAATTCTTTGGTCAAAATCGGCTACACTGGCATGTTCAACGGCCAATACCGACTCAAACACCTCGTTGCTTAAACCTTCTTCTTTATATAGCCCACGCAATCGATCGATGAAAAAAGCCTTTAATTCTGATTTGGTATCATCAGCCAATGACTGGTCATAGCCCTCGATTGCCGCATCGATCAGATGAGTCAGTGAAACATTAAGCGCTTTTTCTTTTAAAATTCTCAACACACCGATGGCGGCTCGTCGAAGCGCAAAAGGATCTCTATCTCCTGTTGGTTTTTGGGAAATACCGAAAATACCGACTAAAAGATCCATCTTATCCGCCAATGATACAGCTTGTGATACGCCGTTATCCGGCAGTCTGTCGCCGGAGAATTTTGGCCAGTATTGCTGCTCAATCGCCGTGGCAATTTCTTTTGCTTCATGATGAACACGAGCATAATATTTACCTATAATGCCCTGAAGATCAGCGAATTCAAACACCATATCACTCATTAAATCGGCCTTGGCCAAGAGTCCAGCTCTGAAGCTCATCTCAAGATCAGCACCGATATGATCGGCAATTTTCCGCGACAATGAAGCAATTCGCCTGGCTCGCTGCCCCATTGTACCCAGCTTTTTCTGAAAGGTAACCTGATCCAGACGTGGCAGATAAGCTTCCAGTGGTTTTTTGATATCCTGGTCGTAGAAAAAGGCGGCATCGGACAATCTTGCTGTCATCACCTTCTGGTTACCACTGATCACCGTCTGAGGGCGAACACTGTCGATATTACAGATGGTGATGAATTGATTGATTAATTTTCCAGCTTGATCTTTCAAGGCAAAGCATTTCTGATGTTCCTGCATCGATGAGATCAAGGCCTCTGGCGGCACACGCAAAAAGCGTTCATCAAATTGACAGCAAAGGGCATAAGGCCACTCAACAATCGCGGTGACCTCCTCGATCAGTGCATCATCTAAAACCGCATTGGCGCCCTTATTTTCGGCAAGCTTTTTTATTTCATCGACGATCAGCGTTTTACGTGCCTGCCAATCTACCAGCACGTGCCCCTTATCTCTTAGCAGATGAACATAATCTCTGGCGTTTTCAATCTCAATCGACTCCGGTGCATGATGACGATGTCCAAAGCTGATATTTCCGGTCTTAAGCCCTAAAATCTCGCCGTCTATGACCTCCGTCGATGCCATCAGCACCACCCAGTGAACGGGTCGTGCAAACTGTATGTCTGAATCTCCCCAGCGCATCATCTTAGGAACCGGCAGCTGCTTTAAGGCCTGATTAATGATCGTCGGTAATAAATCCGCACTTTTTTGCCCTGCTTGTTTTAACTGAAAGAAAAGTCGCTGACCTTTATCGGTATCCTGCTTTTCAATCTCATCGATATCAACACCACAAGAACGAGCGAATCCCAAGGCAGCAGGCGTCGGTTGACCGGCATGATCAAAAGCCTGATCGATAAATGGCCCCCATCTGTCCTGAACGATATCTTTTTGATGATCACTGACATCGTTAAGCAGAAAAGCCAGACGTCTGGGTGAGGCGAAATATTGCCCTTGTTTAAAGGCGATACCTGCTTTTTCTAGCGCTGTCTTGACACTGACAAGCAGATGTTCTGCCAGCGCTTTTAATGCTTTAGGTGGCAGCTCCTCACTGCCTATTTCAAATAAAATATCGTGTTGGTGTGACATAAAATATCGACGTTGTTTGTTTGACTGTCTCTATTGTAACGATTAATGGCGGCTAACAAAAGTGAAAATAAAACGCCCACCGTTGTCAATGAAATTATTCTTGTGGCTAGTCTGCAAAAATCAGAGATAGACCAAGCGGGTTAAATAGGGGGATAATAAACACTGAAATCGATGGCTGGGCTGCCAGGATTCGAACCTGGGTATGACGGGATCAAAACCCGTTGCCTTACCGCTTGGCGACAGCCCAATTTTTCTGTAAGGTGCATCGATATCGTTGCACGATTATGAACAGTTGCAGATTGTAATGTTTTCAAGGCCTCGGTGTCAATAGATTTTTGTGATTTTTAAATTTTCCTCGCATTTTTTGAGGATGGCATAAACCTTTTGTGATAAGGAACTGAAGTTACCTTAGTCACTAAATTGTTAAATTTATCCACCAATGATATAGCGACCGGGTAGTGCTCCAAAAGTGTTGCTGAGCATGATCAAACATCCCTCCCAAATTCAT
>JBMSHD010000091.1:0-8934 GCA_049416425.1 Francisellaceae bacterium
ATCAATGGTTCAACGCCATTGTACAAGGTTTTCAATTTTTTGGGGAGTTTTCAGTCGTATAAGTCGATAAATTTCTTCCCCGAAAGGCAGCCATCGTAATCCAACATAAAAACCAGCGTTTTTTGCGAAATGGTAGAAGCGCTGCTGGATGAGCTGCTTGAAGAATTGTTAGCACCTGTTGGCATCTTGTATTTCCTGAGTAAACCATTGATGATGCCATCACTATACACTAATAAGCCAATTCGCTCTCAGTCAAATGGCAGAAAAATACACTAAATTTTTAGATGCTTTTTTATGCCATTTAGCACCTAAAATCAAGCTAAAATTTAGTTTTGCTTTTTGCCAGTCTGTTAGCATACACTACCCACACCACAAGCAAACCGTCTTTTGTTGATTTGTGATAATACCATTGACGTCATGGTATAGAATCACCATTTAACCATCCTAAAACAGGAGCAAATTATGATGGCAAAAGAGGGACCATCACCATCTAGCACTGAAAAATCAATGAAACCCTCCTAATGGCCAAGAAGTTTTAAAAAAGCTCTTAGCTATACATCAAATCGCTTTACACGCCAATGACATTCCGGCGATTTTTGCAATCGACCATAATACTGTTGATGGTAATCTTCCGCCGACCAAAACCGGTGAGAAGTCGCATCAATAAGACGAGTTACTACCTCGAAACCCTTACGTTTCAATTGTTTTATTAACGCCTCCGCCACCTGCCTCTGCGCCTCATCGGCATAGAAGATCGCACTGAGATATTGACTGCCGATATCGACACCCTGGCCGTTGATCTGAGTTGGATCATGAATCTCAAAAAACAGTCTTGCCAGTGATTCATAGTCAACCACATCGGCATCAAAATCAATTTCAACGACCTCAAGATGCCCCGTTGTTCCGCTTTTGACATCCTGATACGACGGATGATCCAATGCACCACCCATATAACCGCTAGTGACCTGCGACACCCCCGGCAGACTCGTGAAATAATACTCAACACCCCAGAAACAGCCTCCGGCAAAATAGGCTTTTTGTTTATTCATGTCTATCCTTAAGTTTGATTATCGAGTCGGCTTTTAACTGATTATACACCGACTCGATGCGACTTTTGAAGCACTCGAGCGAATCGGCCATCACATTGATATGACCAAGTTTACGCCCGGCTCTTGGTCTTTTGCCGTAGGAATGAGCAAAAACGCCTTCTTCGGCTTTGAAATCAGGCGGCACATCCTCACCAATTAGATTGATCATCATCACATAAGGCGCCTTCAAGGCCACCGGTTCAACCGCTTCACCGGCGATGGCCAGCATATGATTTCTAAACTGACTGACCGTGGCGCCATCGATAGACCAATGCCCTGAGTTATGGACTCTCGGTGCCATCTCATTGGCATAAAGCACACCCGCTTTGACAAAAAATTCAACGGCAAAACTGCCGATATAGTTAAAATGCCGCATCAGCTCAGTAACGGCCGCTTGCGCCTGATCGACCAGTCGATGGTTAAAATCAAGAACATGGGTCTCTCTTAATATTCCCTCTCTATGCACATTTGTCACCAACGGATAGAAGGCAATATGGCCGAATCGATCTCGAGTGGCTACCTGAGAGACTTCATAGTCAAAATCGACAAAAGCCTCCGCCAAAAGCGCATAGCTACCGAGTTGCCGCCAGGCTTCATCCATGTCTTTCACAGTTTTAACGATATACTGTCCCTTACCATCGTAACCAAACTGACGGGTTTTAACGATAAATGGCAGCCCCAGCTTTTCTGCCGCCTGCTTGAGCATATCGATACTATCAACCGCCATAAAATCATTGGTGTTGATGTGAAGCGCCTGAAACAGGCGCTTCTCCTTCAATCTATCCTGTGCATGCGCCAGCGCTTCCACCGCCGGTTTAATCTGAACACCAAGCGCACTTAAGAGTCCTGGATTGATGTTTTCAATCTCATAGCTCACCACATCAAAATCAGCCAATCTTTCACGCCAATGCTCAATTTGTTGTTTCTCACACACTGGCAAAAACTCAGGTAAAGGAAATGACCTCACCTCAAACGGACTCTCCTCCTTGACGCTTGCTTTCAGCATATCCGCCAACTGCCCTCGCCCCAATATGGCAATCTTTATCTTTTCCATCTTTTTCACTTTTTTCACGCCCTTAACAACTCCATCAATTTTTGCTCGTCGATGATCGCTATTTTCAACGCTTCGGCCTTAGCCAGTTTAGAACCAGCCTTTTCACCGGCGATAACCATATCCGTCTTTGCCGACACCGAGCCTGTGACTTTGGCGCCAAGCTGCTGCAATCTCGCCTTTAATTCATCGCGTGAGAAATGAGTCAGACTACCGGTTAACACCAGCGTCTTATTTGCAAAAAAATGAGTGCTTTGGGGGCTTGGCGCAATCGGTTTGATTTCGATATCAACACCGACTGCATGCAAATCCTCAATCAGCGCCATATTCTCGCTATTCTGCCAAAAATGCACGATATTATGGGCGATTTTATCACCGACATCATCGATGGCTTTCAGATCATCAAAAGAGGCCACTTTAAGACGCTCAAGCGTTGAAAAATGCTCTGCCAATGATCTGGCGATGACCTCACCAACCTCACGAATACCGATGGCATAAATAAAGCGCGCCAGGGTAACCGCTTTGCTGGCTTCAACAGCCGCCAAAAGATTTAATGCCGACTTTCTGCCCATGCGCTCAAGTCCGCTTAATAGCGGCAAACTCAGGCGATACAGATCGGCAGGGAATATCACAATTTCCTTATCGACCAGCTGCTCAACAAGCTTGTCACCCAAACCATCGATATCCATGGCCTTTCTAGAGGCAAAATGAACGATACGCTCCTTTCTCTGTGCCTTACAGCTCCAATCCCCTGTGCACCTGGCCACCGCTTCTGACTCACTGTAGAACACCTCACTGTGACACACCGGACAACGATCAGGAAATACAATCTCGGCGATCTTATGTTCATGACGATATTGCATGAGCACTCTGACGACCTCAGGAATCACGTCACCGGCTCGCCTCACGATAACCCGATCATGCACATGAATATCTTTTCTGGCAATCTCATCTTTATTGTGAAGCGTGGCATTTGACAGGATCACTCCACCGACGGCTACCGGTTTTAATCTCGCCACCGGCGTAATCGCACCGGTTCTGCCAACCTGAAAATCGACCGCCAGAATCTCGGTTTCCACTTCTTCGGCCGGAAATTTATGCGCCAGAGCCCACCTCGGAGCCTTGGCGATATAACCACAAACCGTCTGTAAGGCAATCGAGTCAAGCTTATAAACCAAGCCATCAATATCATAAGGCAAATCCGCCCGTTTATGCGCCATGGTCTTATAATAGTCCAAAAGGCCGGCAGCAGCGTCAACTACCTTGATATCGCGAGCGATACTAAAGCCCCAGCTGGCAAATTTCTGCATCAGCTCAAACTGAGTATCCGGCGCGTCGAAGTCATTCGACACCTCACCGACACCATAAGCATACATGCGTAGATGTCGCTTCGCGGCAATTTTACTGTCGAGCTGGCGAATACTACCGGCGGCGGCATTTCGAGGATTGGCAAAGGGTTTATCGCCTGCTCGCTCGGCGATTTGATTCAATCTTAAAAAATCCGCCTTGTTGATGACAACCTCACCACGAACCTCAACATAATCAGGAACCTCACCGTTTAGGCGCAAAGGCACATTGCGAATGGTTCTGACATTGGCTGTCACCACCTCACCTTCAGTGCCATCACCCCGCGTCACGGCATGACTCAAAAGGCCTTTCTCATAATGAATACTGATAGCCAGGCCGTCGAGTTTAGGCTCACACTCAAATGCCAGTGATGATGCGCCGGTCAAGGCCAAAAGACGATGATAAAATGCCACAACCTCCTCATCACTAAAGCCGTTTGACAGCGACAGCATCGGTACTTTATGGCTCATCACCTCAAATTTCGTCAATGCTAAGCCGCCGACTCGCTGAGTCGGTGAATCCTCACTGATAAGCTCCGGATGTGCCGATTCCAATTCCTGTAGCTGACAATAAAGCACATCGTATTCCTTGTCGCTGACTAAGGGTTCATCAAGCGCATAATAGTGATAGTTATAAAGAATAAGCTTCTGACGCAGATCATCAACCTGCTTTTGAAGCGCTGAAGACGCAATAGACATAGACCAATACAGGACTTCAATTTTCAATAGGGTTATGATACTGGATCGAGTATTCCACCTCAATCTATTTATCGATTAAAACGCTTCTTAAATCGGTGATGGCTTTCTCATAATCAGGCTGCCCAAAAACGGCGGCTCCAGCAACAAAGGCATCGACGCCACTGTGCGACAGCCTGGCAATATTGTCTTTATTCACACCACCATCGATCTCAAGCAGAATACCAGGATTTCTCTGATCTATCCATGCTCTGCATTGACCGACTTTATCAAACATCGCCGGAATAAAGCGTTGCCCGCCAAAGCCCGGGTTCACCGACATCATCAACACACGATCCAGTTTATCGACGACATGATCAGCCGTTGAGATATCAGTCGCTGGATTCAAGGCAATTCCTGCATCAATACCAAATGATTTAATCAAAGCCAGCGATCTGTCGACATGTCTCGTTGCCTCTGGATGAAAGACGATGCTATCGGCACCGGCTTCGGCAAATTTTACGATCAAATCATCCACCGGTTCAACCATCAGATGCACATCCATACGGGCATCGATACCATCTTTTCTCAAGGCCTCAAGCATCATGGCACCAAACGTCAGATTCGGCACATAATGGTTATCCATGACATCGAAGTGAATACCATCGGCACCTGCCGCCATAACCGCACGAATATCATCACCCAATCGCGCCATATTGGCCGAGAGGATAGAAGGGTTGATCTGATAGTGCATAGCTTACTCCTAAAATACGCTGCTTTTCGTCATTAAACGCCCAGTCTATAGCACTGACAACGCATTTGCGAGCGCTTTTCAGCCATTTATGCTTCAAATAGCAACAGCCTTTTGGCACCTTCTTCTTTTTCAAACAGAGCAGGTAATTTTGCGTGGGTTTCTAGATAAGGCGAAAGAGGCTAAGGTTAATAATAATACTCTGCCAGATCAATAATCTCGACACTGGCTTTACCGCCAAATGGCTCAAAAGCCTGCTGCAAGAGTTGCGCCAGCTTCTGTTTTTGCGCCGCTGTGCGACCAGCAAGAAGTCTGACCTGAATATAGCTATGTGGCGTATTTTTGCCGCCGGTCTGTAAGGCATCAAAATAATGAATGCGGGTCATGATACGCTCAGGCACAAACAGCTCTGATGCCGACATGGCGGCAAACGCTTGCTTCAGCATCTCATCTTCTCTGAATTTCAATGCCGCCGCGCAACTGATAATACAATGCGGCATAATCTTAATCCTTAAAACGCTTGATGGAGGCCATAATCTCGGCTTTTGCAGAATCGGCATCTTCATAGCCATCCACTTTGACCCATTTGTTGGGTTCGAGATCTTTATAGTGTTCAAAGAAGTGTTTAATTTGTGCCATTAGAAGTTCAGGCAGATCGGAAATTTCGTTGACATGGCTGTAAGCCTTAGTCAACTTATCACTTGGCACGGCAATAATTTTGGCATCGACACCTGACTCATCGGTCATCTTAAGCACGCCAACCGGACGACAGTTGATCACCACACCAGGGCGAAGCGCCACAGGGGTTGGCACCAGCACATCAACCGGATCACCATCTTCAGACAAAGTATTGGGAACAAAACCATAATTGCAAGGGTATTGCATGCTTGCACTCATGAAACGATCGACGACCAGCATTTCACTGTCTTTATCAAATTCATATTTTACCGGCTCATTATTGGCTGGAATCTCAATAACAACATTGATATCATTCGGCACATCTTTGCCGTGTTTAATATTTTTCAACATGACTTATCCTGTATTTCTAGATGTATAAACAAAATGGTGATTGATATTGTCGTGGATTTGCTTTAAATATTCAAGATCAAATTTCGACGCCTCCCTATTATCGCCCAACAAAACATGCGATAATCTCAAAATGCGTTATTGATAATACATCATTCAAACATGACTTTTTTCATTATTTTAATTCTTGCAGGATGCCTGACCGGGCTTATTGCCGGACTTTTGGGTATCGGTGGCGGCATCATTCTTGTGCCCGTTTTAGCTTATGTTTTCTCGCTTATGTCTGCCACTGAATCCGCCTATATTCAGTTTGCCGCCGGAACCTCACTGGCGGTGATGATTTTCACCTCGATCTCGGCGGTATCCCATAAGCTCAAACACCATGAAGTAAACATCACTTTTTTTAAAAAACTGGCACCCTGGATTATCGCTTTCAACATTATCGGCGCCATCTGTGCCCATTTTCTGCACCCGCATATCATCACCCTCTTATTTGCTTTACTCCTGGCATTTATGTTTTTCAAGATGATGCGGCAAAAAGCGCATATCGACCCGAAAATAAAACCATCACATCCTGTCAAAAATGCCCTCTGGGGCAGTCTTATCGGCATTAAATCTGGTCTGTTTGGCATCGGTGGCGGCATGATCAGCATCCCCTACCTTCATGGTCTGGGACTGCCGATGAAAATTGCCTCCGGCACCTCTTCGGCCTTTACCTTTATCATCGCCATCACCGGCACAACATCCTTTATCATCAGCGGCCATCTTTCGCATTTAGACATAGCCTGGACATGGGGCTATGTCTATCTTCCGGCAGTGATCGCCGTCGCTCCCACATCGATGATTTTCGCCAAGATTGGCGCCAAGCTCGCCACTAAAACTTCTGCCAAATTCATTAAATGGTTGTTTCTATGCGTCTTGTTTGTGGCCACTGCCAAGATGATTTGGCTGGTTGTTGGTACTTGATTTGTGCTGTTATCCAATTCTGGCTTTAGTCAAATTGCTGCTTTAGCTTCATCACACTGCCATCAAATTCAACGATACTCCTGGCACCATTGACAATCGACATCTGCGGCGGCTTATGCCCGATATCGACATCATACAGCACAGGAATTTTCAAAGCCGATAATACATAGACAACCGCCTCATCATAATTCATTTTAGATTCATCTCTAATCACATCAGCCGCTGATCGCCCTAAGAGCAAGCCATCGATATGATCAAAAAAACCTCGATATTTAAGACCATATAAGGCTCTAACAAGCGCGCAGGGTGACAGTTCACAATTTTCAAGATAAAGGATGATCCCTTCTTTTTCGGCAAAATTTGCCCTAAAAGCAACAGAATCAAAAAAACACGTATCGGCAATCGGCATCAAGGTATCGAGACATCCTCCAATCATCCTGCCGCTTATTGCCTGCCCTATGCACCAGTTGATGCTTTTAATCTCGGTTTTTTGATTCAAGGTCAATCTCTCAGAAGGATTGTCACTCCAGTTGCACCAATTATTGGCATACCAGGCAGAAGAATATTGAGTCACCCATTGCTCTTTAGTTGTGAGCATTCGATAATTTTTCTCATTCATCTCTCCCTCCAAGGCATCGCTATCCATCATATTGGCGCCGTGCAACGTCGCCCACCCCGTCATCGACGTCATTGCAACCAAAAGTGTTGACGTATCGGAATAACCGACGATCCACTTTGGCGGCAGACAAGCGATCGCACCAAAATCCAACCGTTCTAGAAGATCAATTGCCAGCTCTCCTCCCCAAGGCGGAATAATGGCCGAAATATCGGAATCAGTCAGAAAGTGCATAAGCTCTGCCGCCCTGTCTTTGGCAGATGCACTAACATGTTTATGATTTCCTCTTAAACAAACTCCCTCAATAATCTCAAACCCCAAATCACGCCAATATTGAAGCACATAGTCAAGACGCCGATGCCATTTTTGCTCAACGCCCGATGATGGTGCCGTAACGGCAATCCTGTCCCCTTTTTCTAAGGCTTTGGGAAATCTTATGGCTTGCGGCAGAGCCAATGGCTTCATAGATTAACCTTAAATTTTTAATTTCTTCTTTTTATCTCACAGGATCTCTCCAAAGTCATTCTTTTTATGCTTCTGATATCAAAAATGCTGAGTTTCTACTTCTCGTAATTTATTTTTAGGTGTATCGTATTATTATCACAAATAATTTCAAATGAAATAACATGAAGAAAGTCATTGTTGTTGGAGCCACAGGCATCATAGGAAAAAGCGTTTGCCATCTTCTCAAATCACAGCGCTATGAGGTGATTGAGGCTTCCCGATCGAGTGGCATCATCGTCGATATCGGCAATATCGACTCCATTAAAGCCATGTATGATAAAATTGGAGCCTTTGATGCCCTGGTATCAACAACAGGAAAAGTAAATTTTAAAGCACTGATAGAGATGAGTGAAGAGGATTTCAGGTTTGGCCTGCAAAATAAACTGATGGGACAGGTCAATCTCGTGCAGGAAGGATTGAAACATATCAATAATAACGGCTCATTCACCCTGACAACCGGCATCTTGAATCGTGAGCCTATTGCACTTGGTGCCTCGGCGGCCGTGGTGAATGCAGCGCTTGAAGGTTATATTAAAGCCGCAAGTCTCGAGCTTAGACAGTCAGTGCGTATCAATGCCGTAAGCCCTACCGTTATCACCGAAGCCTTATCGTCCTATGCACCCTTCTTCCCAGGGTTTAAACCCGTTGATGCAGAGGAGGCAGCCGCGGCCTACCTTAAATCCATCGCCGGTATTGAAACCGGTAAGATTTTTTCGGTCGGTTATTAGCTCTATAGATTTATTTGTCTTAACAAAAATATGAAACTGCCGAAGCGCTTTGTGGGTTTCTTTTGTCATTGTCACCGCTTTGTGCATTTCCAATTTCCTAATTTTCTGTTTTCAAATTTTTAAAAAACTTCTTTAGCCGAACCGCCACCTCGACGAATCAAAATGACGGCAGGCTTGTCGCTT
>JBMSHD010000092.1:0-8888 GCA_049416425.1 Francisellaceae bacterium
TCAATGGTTCAACGCCATTGTACAAGGTTTTCAATTTTTTGGGGAGTTTTCAGTTATACAGAGAATGTATTTACGTTCATGATTTTCATATCACAGAGATGCTAAATAACAATGATTACTGGGTAGTCAGTGAAAAGGGGAAGTCAAACGATGTTTCACCTCCGGATTTTAAAACAGCAGTCGTAAGGTCAGAGCTTGAAATAACTTCCTGTGCGTAAGACATAATCTGATCGCGGTGAAGCCTCCTTTGATTATTTCCAGGTTGGAATGCCCTAAAGAGAGGCCATGCTGGTATTTATTTCAGTCCCTACAGACTGTAGTACATTTCAAATTCTACCGGATGAGGCGTCATGCGTAGTCTATCGACTTCTTCCATTTTTAGATCAATATAGGAGTCGATGAAGTCCTGAGAAAACACGCCGCCTTGCGTCAGAAAATCATGATCTTCATCCAGTGAGACAAGCGCCTCTTCTAAAGATGAGGCGACGGTTGGAATGTTAATAAGTTCCTCAGGTGGTAAATCGTACAGATTTTTATCCATGGCATCACCGGGATGAATCTTATTTTTGATACCATCGAGTCCTGCCATCAACATGGCTGAGAAGGCGAGATAAGGGTTAGCCATTGGGTCTGGAAAGCGTACTTCAATCCGTCTGGCTTTCGCACTTGAGACATATGGAATGCGAATGGAGGCAGATCGGTTTCTGGCTGAGTAAGCCAAAAGCACAGGTGCCTCAAATCCAGGAACCAGGCGTTTGTAGCTGATGGTTCCTGGGTTGGTAAAGGCATTGAGAGCTTTAGCATGACGAATGATACCACCGATATAATAGAGCGCTGTTTCTGACAGACCACCGTATTCATCACCGGCGAAAATATTTTTACCGGATTTAGCCAAAGATTGATGAACATGCATGCCGGAACCATTATCACCTGGAATCGGTTTCGGCATGAAAGTGGCCGTTTTGCCGTAGGAATGGGCGACATTATGCACGACATATTTGAACATTTGCAGCTGATCGGCTTTATCTGTCAGCGTTGAGAATTTCACGCCAATCTCACACTGGCCGGCTGTGGCGACCTCATGATGATGCACTTCAACCTCTTGCCCGACTTCGGCTAATACGGTACACATATCAGAGCGGATAGTCTGCAGAGAGTCAACAGGGGGAACTGGAAAATAACCCCCCTTGACAAAAGGTCTGTGTCCTTTGTTGCCCTGCTCAAGTCGCTCATTAGACGACCAGGCGGCTTCTTCTGAGGTGATTCTATACTCACTTCCCTGCATATCCGATTTAAAGGTAATGCTGTCGAAGATGAAAAACTCGGGTTCAGGTCCCATTAAAACAGTATCGGCAATTCCGGTAGATTTCAGATAGTTTTCGGCTTTCTTCGCAATTGAACGTGGATCTCTGTCATAAGCCTGTAATGTGGCGGGTTCAAGAATATCACAGCGAACAATCAGCGTCGGTGCGGTAAAGAAGGGATCTAATACCATGCTTGAAGCATCCGGCATTAAAATCATGTCTGACTCATTAATGCTTTTCCATCCATCTATCGATGAACCATCAAACATTTTACCATCAGTGAAGAAGTCTTCATCAATGCAGGAAGCCGGCAGCGTAACGTGCTGTTCTTTCCCTTTTGTGTCTGTGAAACGCAGATCAACAAACTCAATTTCATGCTCTTCCACTAAAGCTTGAAATTCAACTAAATATGACATTTATACTCCTTATTCATGATGGTGACGTTAGGCACAATATATTCTACCAGATCCATGGAGAAACACCAGATCACCATAGACGAATTCGACAATGCCTGATAACGTTATTTTTCTAAGGAAAAATACCACTTATTCAGGTATTCTTAATGGCAGTAAAGATGCATTTTTGGAAATGATCGTGATAGATCAAGAAGGTTTTAGAGCCAATGTGGCTATCGTGTTGTTAAATGATCAAAATCAGGTATTTTGGGGCAAGAGAGTGCATCAAACCTCATGGCAGTTTCCACAAGGTGGTCTAAACCCTGGGGAGACGCCGATTGAAGCGATGTACAGAGAACTCAAAGAAGAGGTGGGTTTAAACCCATGCGATGTCGAGGTTATCGCCGCGACTCGAACCTGGCTTCGCTACCGACTACCGCGATCTTTGATTCGCCGGAATAATCCGTTGTGTATTGGACAGAAGCAGAAATGGTTTTTGTTGCGTTTAAAGTCTGCGGATGAAACCATTGACCTTAGAGTCAATAAGAAGCCGGAATTTGATGCTTGGCGCTGGGTTAACTATTGGTATCCAACGGAGAAAGTGGTGCCGTTTAAACGCCATGTCTATCGCAAGGCGTTAGAGTATTTTTTCCCGATTATGAGAAATTGGCAAAAAGGTGACAAATAATGGTGTGGCAAGCTTTAGCCAAGATAATAGATCAGGCGCTTGATCTTGATACCATGCTGACGATGTTTGTGTCTGAGGCAAAAGAAAAGCTGATGGTCGATGCTTGTAGCATCTTTCTTCTCGATGAAGACAATACCTACATGTTGTGTGCCTCGACACTTCTGCCGAGCGTTAGATCCGGAATGATCTATATCAATGCCGGCGAGGATTTAATCGGTCAGGTTGCGCAAAGAGAGGAGTCGATCAAGGTTGATGATCTTTATCAAAGCTCACGTTACTGTGTGTTACAGACTTTCTCGCGTCAGCGCTTTTATGCGCTTCTTGCCGCCCCTATCATTCACAAGAGTGAAGTCATTGCCATTTTGGTGTTTCAGCGTCTAAAGCCTGGCAGCATCGATGAAAGTCTGCAAAATGATGTCATGACATTGTGTGCGAATATATCGAAGCCGTTGAACAGAGCCATTGATGTTGACGATGTCATCGAACAGATAGAAGAGCGAAATTATAATACCCTGTTCTTTGATGGTGAAGGTGTTAGTGAAGGTGTGTCAAAGGGGCAGGCTCTGGTTCGCTATAGTCTTAACGATATCGATAGCATTCCAGATAAACAGACTCAGGTTGATAATGAGGAAGAAGCCTTTAAAGAGGCTGTTAAGGAAGTAAAAAAACATCTCAATGAAATGCTTGATCGAGTTACACAATTGGCCAGTCAAACTGAAGCGCTGTTATTTGAATCCTATCTACAGATGTTAGACAGCAGCCGTTTCTATGATGCCATCATTGAACAGATCAGATCGGGAATATGGGTGCAAACGGCGATTAAGAATGTCGTCAATGAGCAGTCGGCGATTTACAAAGATATGGACGATCACTACCTTCGTGAACGAGCCAGTGATATCAAAGATTTAGGGCGGCGGATTATTCTTGCACTCGATGATAAGCTTTTAACCAAGTCGAACTATCCATCCAGTACGGTTTTAATTGCCAGTGAAGTCACGGCATCGATGATTGCCGAGGTGCCAAAAGGAAGACTCAAGGCCGTGGTGTCGGAAAAGGGTTCAGCCTACTCTCATGCGGCTATTATCGCCAAAGCTCTATCCATTCCGTTTATAACGGCAATCAATGCGCTTCCCATCAATTATATCGAAGGCAAGGAAATCATCGTCGATGCCTATATAGGAAGGGTTTATGCTCAGCCGAATCCAGGGCTTAGGGCGGCCTATGACCGAATTATTTTGCATGAAAGTGAAAAAGCGCACGAATTGCAATCGATCAAATTATTACCAAGTCAGACCAAAGATGGCTTTAAAATGACACTTAAAGCCAATGTCGGTTTGATTGCGGATCTGGATCGGGCTGCTTCTCAGGGAGCCATGAATATCGGGCTCTATCGTTCTGAGATTCCTTTTATGATTCGGGATCGTTTTCCGAGCGAAGAAGAGCAGCGAATCATTTATCAGCAGGTGTTATCTACATTTCCAGGGCAGCCGACGGTTTTAAGAACACTGGATGTTGGTGCCGATAAAACGCTGCCTTATTTTTATGAGGCCGAGCAGAATCCAGCCCTGGGCTGGCGTGGAATTCGCATGATGCTGGATCAGTCAGATCTTTTTTTAACGCAGATTCGAGCGATGTTAAAGGCCAGTGAAGCTTATGAAAACCTTCATGTTCTGTTGCCGATGATCACAACCATAGAAGAGGTCAAAGAAGCAAAAAAACTGATTCGTCAGGCCTATCGAGAATTGGTAGAAGAAGGCTACAGCCTGGCACTTCCAGCGATCGGTATTATGATAGAGGTTCCATCCGTTTTGGTGTTGTTAGATAGCATTTTGCCGCTTGTAGACTTTATTTCGATTGGTTCAAACGACATGACGCAGTATATGCTTGCTGTTGATCGAACCAACAGCAAGGTTTCAGCGCTTTACAATCAGCTGCATCCGGCGATGATTCGAGTTTTCTATCATATCGTTAAAATGGCGCATAAATATCAAAAAGAGGTCTCAATCTGCGGTGAGATTGCCGGCAATCCGATGGCTACACCAATTCTCATCGGCATGGGATTCGATGCCTTGAGTATGAATGCGGTCTCCATCCTCAAGGTGAAATATGTTTTGCGTTCAGTCACGAGAAAAAAATGCCGAAATGTTTTAAAACAGGTATTAAAGCTATCAACGGTTGATGAGGTCTATACCTATCTGGAGAACTTCCTGGTTGAAAATGATTTGGGCGGTTTGATTCGCGCCGGTCGTCAGGTCTAGATTTCCATCAGGGTTGTCGCTCAGCTGCGAGACGTTTTTTTAATATCGCTTTAACTTCTTCATCTTGAGTCTGATCAAAATTTTCATAGAATTGACCAACGGCATGGAAGTTTCCACTTACTATTGGGCAGATCAGTTTATCTGTCAGGAATTTTAAATCGACGACAGCTTCTGAGGAAGCCACGGGAACGGCAACAATAATAGTGGCAGGATTCATGCTTTGTATGGCTTTAATAGCGGCCTTAATCGTGCTGCCGGTGGCGATGCCATCATCGACGAGAATAACGGTTCTGGATTTAATATTTAGCCGCTTTCTCGCCTGGCTATAGTATTCAACTTTCGTTGCCAATTCCTGTTTTTTTTGTTTTAGGATATTTTCTATCTGCTGTTGATTGATACCGAGTGCGTCGATAATATCATCGTTTAAAACCAACACATTATTCTCGGCAATGGCGCCGATGGCTAGCTCTTCTTGAAACGGTGCACCAAGCTTCTTGACCACAAACACATCCAAAGGCAGTTTCAAGGCTTTGGCTATCTCATAACCGATGGGAACTCCACCTCTCGGCAGAGCCAAAACAATGGTGTTGTCATGGTTTTTATCGTTGATGAGAAGATTGGCAAGCGTTTGTCCGGCATCTGATCTGTCGTGGTATTTTTGCATAAAGATTCTGTTGATAGGCTATCTATAATGTAGAGTATAGAAGAAAATGTTATAATTCATTTTTAAACAGCCTATTGTCTTGTGGGAAGCCATGTTTCCCTGGAAGAAATTTCTGAATAAAGAGTAAATATAATGGATAAGATTACAGTCAAGGGTGCGCGCACGCACAACCTTAAAAATATCGATGTTGAGATTCCCAGGGATAGGCTTACGGTGATCACCGGTCTAAGCGGCTCTGGCAAGTCATCTTTGGCCTTTGACACCTTGTATGCAGAAGGTCAGAGGCGTTATGTTGAATCCTTATCGTCCTATGCTCGACAGTTTTTGTCTTTGATGGATAAGCCTGAAGTCGATCATATCGAGGGTCTATCACCGGCGATTTCAATCGAGCAGAAGACAACCTCGCATAATCCCAGATCAACGGTGGGGACAGTCACAGAAATCTATGACTATCTCAGAGTACTTTTTGCCAGAATCGGTGAGCCTCGCTGCCCTGTTCATGGCGTCGAATTAAAGGCGCAGACAATAAGTCAGATGGTGGATGCCACGCTATCTTACGGAGATGATACACGTCTGATGATCACAGCTCCGGTCATCGTCGATAAAAAGGGAGAGCATGTCGAGCTTATCGGTAAGCTTTATATGGAAGGCTATCTTAGAGCCAGAATCAACGGTGAGATTTACGAGCTGGATACGCCGCCTAAGCTGGATCGTTATAAGAAGCACACCATCGAGGTGGTCGTCGATCGCTTCAAACCGCAGGCGAAAAATAAACAGCGTATTGCCGAGTCATTCGAAACGGCGATTGATCTTTCTTCTGGTGTGGCAAAGCTTTTGTTTATGGATGGCGAACATGAGGATGTTATCTTCTCGGCCAAACACGCCTGTCCCTATTGCAACTATTCACTAAACGAGTTATCACCGCGAATCTTTTCGTTCAACAGCCCAGGCGGCGCCTGTCCTAAGTGTGATGGATTGGGAACCCGAGCCTTTTTTGATGTCGATAAGATCATCAGCGATCCTTCACTGTCTATAGCCAGAGGGGTGATTGCAGGGTGGGATCGGAGAAACAGTTATTACTATGCTCAGCTCGAAGCTTTGGCCAAAGCCTTCGATTTTTCGCTCACCACGTCTTTTTCTGAGCTGACCGATAAACAGCGAGATTTAATCCTTCACGGTTCTGGCAAAAAAGCCATCGATATCAGCTTTGTCAGCAGCAGTGGCATGAGGTACGAGAATAAAAAGCCATTTGAAGGCGTTCTCAATAATCTCGAGCGTCGTTATAAAGAGACCGATTCTGCCATGATCAGAGAGGAGCTTCAAAAACTCATGAGCAATCTGCCGTGTTCAGAATGCCATGAAACAAGGCTCAATGAAGGAGCTAGACATGTATTTATCGAGGATAAAAATATTGCCGATCTGACGCGCTTGTCGATCAAAGACAGTCGAAAATGGCTGATGGAAATTGCATTATCGGGTCAGAAAAAGGTGATTGCCGAGCGTCTCTTGAAAGAGATTTTATCTCGTCTTGGTTTTTTGGTCAATGTTGGGCTTGATTATCTGAATCTGTCGCGACAGGCCGATACTTTATCTGGAGGCGAGGCGCAGAGAATTCGCCTTGCCAGCCAGATTGGAGCGGGACTTGTTGGCGTGATGTATATTCTCGATGAGCCTTCGATTGGACTGCATCAGCGTGATAATCAAAAACTGTTAGATACGTTGCATCATTTGAGAAACCTCGGCAATACCGTTATCGTCGTTGAACATGATGAAGATGCAATTCGCCAGGCCGATCACATCATCGATATCGGGCCGGGTGCCGGTATTCATGGGGGTGAGATTGTTGCTCAGGGAGATCTTAAGGCTATCACTACAAACAAAAAATCGTTGACAGGCGACTATCTATCGGGACGTCGTCAGATCGCGCTGAATGAGAAACGCTTAAGACCACAGAAAAATAAGTGGCTGACGATTGAGGGAGCCTCGGGAAATAATTTGAAAAACATCAGCTTAAAACTGCCTTTGGGGCTTTTGACCTGCATTACCGGTGTGTCAGGATCGGGAAAATCAACGTTGATCAATCGCACGCTTTATCCGCTGGCTGCGCGAATTTTAAATAAAAACAGAAGTCTTACCATCGAACCCTGTAAAAATCATAACGGTTTTGAGCAGTTGGATAAGGTGATCGATATCGATCAAAGCCCGATTGGCAGAACACCAAGATCAAACCCGGCGACCTACACCGGTGTCTTCACGCCGATTCGAGAGTTGTTTACCGAGACCGAGGAGTCGAGATCCAGAGGTTATAAGGCGGGACGTTTCAGCTTTAATGTCAAAGGAGGACGTTGCGAGGCCTGTCAGGGTGATGGTGTGATAAAAGTCGAGATGCATTTTCTGCCTGATGTCTATGTCCCCTGCGATGTCTGTGAAGGCAGGCGTTATAATCGTGAGACTCTGGATGTGCTCTATAAAGGTAAGAACATTCACGAAGTGCTGGAGATGAGCATCGAGGAAGCCGTTGACTTTTTCCAGGCCGTGCCTCAAATTAAAAAGAGACTTCAAACCTTGATGGATGTTGGTCTTTCCTATATCAAGCTTGGTCAAAATGCCACAACCTTATCAGGTGGAGAAGCTCAGCGCGTGAAGCTAGCCAAGGAGTTGTCAAAAACGGCGACAGGCAGCACATTGTATATCCTTGATGAGCCGACCACAGGACTTCATTTTTATGATATTGAACAGCTGCTTTCGGTGATTATGCGTTTGAAATCTCAGGGCAATACCATCGCCATTATTGAGCATAATCTCGATGTTATCAAGATGGCCGACTGGATTGTTGATCTGGGGCCGGAAGGGGGAGATGGCGGCGGTCAGATTATTGCCGAAGGCGCTCCAGAGGAGATCGTGAAGATTAAACAATCGCATACCGGCCAGTTTTTAAAGCCGATGTTAAATAAGCTGTAGAAAACAAAATAATGGCCGATACGGCCGTTTAGCTGTAACCGATATTAAATTGTAGCGAATATTGAAAGAGCCAAATGGAAAATATCCTCTTCCTTTTTAAGGAGATAGCAAAACGCTTGAAATAGTGAATTTTTGCTTGTGATTTTTTGCAGGCTTTGATAGTATCGTCAGCGTCTTTTATCGAGTCATAGTAAAGCTCAAAGACGAGTGATGACAATTTAAGTTTCTGGAGGGGTGTCCGAGTGGTTGAAGGAGCACGCCTGGAAAGCGTGTATACGTTAACGCGTATCGAGAGTTCGAATCTCTTCCCCTCCGCCACCCTACGTTCTTCGAACTTCGGGCGGCACGCCAGAAGTGAGGTAGAACTAGGAGTGTCTCACGAAGCCTTGGCGGAGTGAGACTATATAGATTATGCATTATGTTTATTTTTGGCTCTTTTAGCGTTATTCGTAGAACCCCCTCCCTGCCTCCCCCTTAACACAAGGGGGAGGAGACAAACATTCCCTCCCCTTGGGATCAAGGGGAGGTTAGGTGGGGTTAGATAAGCTATCTTTTCAACGAATAATACTGGGTGCCTCGGGCCTCATAATAGATTTTGTATATCCATATACAAAATCG
>JBMSHD010000093.1:0-8828 GCA_049416425.1 Francisellaceae bacterium
AGACACAGACACAGACACAGACACAGACACAGACACAGACACAGACACAGACACAGACACAAAATCATGGTACACAACATGGTACTGACGAAACACAGGATAAAACGAGTGACTGATTATATCAATGCCGGCTTTGCCACTCTGTATATGAATGCCTCGATTATCATCGTCCTTCTTAGCGCCATCGTTCATATTCTTTGTGCGCTTGGCATTTCGAAAGACCTGGGACATTTCGCCAGACGCAATATCACACCTCAACTGATGCCCGCTTTTGCCTGGATTATAGCCGTGTTAATCACGGGCATCTGGGGCTTTTTTATCTACTGGATTATGCATCACTCCAGCCTGTCGAGAAAATAATCAGCACAAAGCCTCACCCATGAATAACGTTACAGACGCTGACGCACCAGCTCATACATAGCAATCCCTGCCGCCACCGAAACATTGAGACTGGAAACCTCACCGGCCATCGGCAGTCTGACCAGATAATCACAGACCTTGCGTGTACCATGGCGAAGCCCTGAACCTTCAGCCCCCATCACCAGTGCACTGGATTGCCTTAGATCAACCTCGTAGATAGACTCAGCTCCTTCACCGGCTAACCCGGTGATCCATACTCCTTGCTGTTGGAGACGTTTTATGGCTCGGCTTAAATTTGTCACCGCCACAAGCTTCGTTGATTCGACCGCACCACACGCCACTTTTTTCACCGTGGCATTGATAGCGGCATTTTTATCTTTGGGAAAAACGACAAAATCAGCGCCGGCGGCATTGGCCGAACGAATACAGGCACCCAAATTATGCGGATCAACAATACCATCTAAAATCAGCACAAAAGCAGGTCTATCGGTTGGCAACAATCGATCAATGTCAGGCTCATCATATAGAGCAATATCGCTGTGACAGAGCGCAATCACATCCTGATGCACAAGAGCCTCTGCCTCATTCTCGGCGATTAAAGCCATAAAACGGGTTTTATTGACAAGCTCAATGGCAATGGATTTCTGACGCGCCGCATTCAAAAGCTCCACCATTTTACTCTGGCGTTCTTTACCTTTGATACAGTAAACCGTCGTGATCGCATCGGGATGAATTTTAATTCTGGCTTTAACGGCATGAATACCGAATACAATTTCTCTAGACATATTTTTTTATCTTTTTAAAGTTTTATTTTGGACTCTGGCGTAAATGCAGCTGCCCTACCGGAATACCTTCGCTTCTTAAAATTTCACAAAGTTCATCCACAAACTGCTGACAGTAAGAAATGCATTCGCCATTATCGACTCCCTTTCCCGCCGCCCATTCCCCGACTTCATTAACCATTTTTTTCAGCTGTTGCAACAGCCTCTTATTGCGCTCATTTGGACTGTAACGAAAACGATTGGCATTTAAAGGCTCACACCATTTTTTATAGACATCAATAAGCTCAATCGACGCATCTGCCGCCATTTGAGTCAATGTCAGTTCAATTTTATCCTTCGGCATAAAATCCACCTTACTCATCAACGCGATCGTCTGGCGTTTTTCATCGGCTATTGTTCCGGCGCTTTCGGCCTGAAGCTCGCTCAAGCGTTTACGATTGGAAAGGCTCACTTTTTTTTTCGTCATCGGTTTTTCCATTTGCTGTCATGGCTTATGAAGAGTATATATCATCTCATAATTTTGATTCAATCAGGCGTTGAGAATTTTCAGCATTTTTTGCCGGATATCACCAAAAGCCGCATTGCTCATCAAAACCATGCAGCAGGACAACCCTGTTTGATCCTTGTAATACTCGCTGAAAGCCTCCACCATATCGGCAATATTATCAAACTGCCGCAGCGAGGTTGTCACCAGCGTTAGATCTGGTTGCCATGACAGATCCTCATGTTGATAAAACCAGATTTCATCCGCCAGATTTAATGCCAGACAGACTTCTTCTTTATGGGTTCCCATCTTCATGGTATGGGATCTTGGATCAATCAGCACGATTAACTGAGTCTGCTCATCAAGGCTAGCGCGAATCGCCTGTAAGGTGCGGGTAATCGCCGTTGGATGATGGGCAAAATCATCATAAATACAAAGACGTTCATCACGATAGATGCACTCCAGACGACGCCTGGCGCCTTTGAAATCATATAAGGCTGAAGTGAAACTCTCGACATCAACACCGGTGAGCTTACCTACAGCATAAGCCGCCAGCGCGTTATCCGCATTATGCTGGCCGATCAGCGACCAATTAACGTCGATAATGGTATCGCTATCGTAAATGGCAAAACAATGCCAATCATTTGCTAATTTTTCTACAAACAGATCATTCACCCCCAATGCCATCTGTTTTGACCACACGCCTCTTTGCAATACTTTCTCGATGTGTTTATCCGATTTTGGGTGGACAATCGTCGCCACCTCTGGCATCGCGCGGATCAGATGGTGGAACTGACGATAAATATCTTCAATCGAATCAAAGATGTCGGCATGATCAAATTCAAGATTATTCATCACCAATATATCCGGATGATAATGTATGAATTTTGAACGCTTATCAAAAAAAGCCGTATCGTATTCATCGGCTTCAATAACAAAATAATCGCTAGCCGTTAACCGTGCCGAGACACCAAAATCCTCTGACACACCACCGATTAAAAAGCCCGGGTTAAATCCTGCCTTATCAAGCATATGTGCCACCAGGCAACTGGTTGTCGTCTTGCCATGAGTCCCGGCAATGGCAATGACGGTCTTGTGTTTTAAAATCGTCTCATAAAGCCACTGGGGCGCCGAGGCATAATTAAGCTTACGATTCAACATCGCCTCAACCACTGGCATACCACGCTTCATGGTATTGCCAACGATGATAAGATCCGGTACTGGTGTCAGCTGATCGCTATCAAATCCTTCGATGATATCGATACCCTGCTGATCCAAAAAATCACTCATCGGCGGATAGATATGCGTATCACAACCACTGACTCTATAACCTTTTGCTTTAGCCAAAACGGCGATAGATCCCATAAAAGTACCACAGATGCCTAAGATATGTATATGTTTCATAAAGATTGAATCTTGCTGATAATATTCGAACTGGAATGCTCAGGCTTAAGCTCAATGGTGATAACCTCTCCGCCATTGGCCACTACCTCTTTTGCACCGGCGATCTCATCGATAGCATAGTCCTTGCCTTTGACCAGAACATCCGGCAGCAGCGTCGAGATAATATTCCTCGGCGTATCTTCATCGAAGGCCACCACCCAATCGACGGCAGCCAGACCTGCTAATACTTCCATGCGTGAAGACAGCGGCACTATCGGACGATTTTTGCCTTTAAGGCGCGAAACCGATGCATCGCTGTTGATGGCAACGATCAGTCTGTCACCCAACTGACGCGCTCTCGTAAGATACTCGACATGACCGGCATGAAGAATATCAAAACAGCCATTGGTCATCACAATTTTCTCACCCTGAAGCCTTGCTTCCTCCATCACCTGCTTAATCTGTCCTTCCGTCATTATGCCTCGATCAATGGCCGCCCCCTTATGCATGGCTTTATTGAGCTCATCAGGGTTAACCGTTGCCGTACCAAGCTTACCCACCACCACTCCGGCGGCGGCATTGGCCAATCGCATGGCTGAGACATAATCAAACTGGCAGGATAACGCCATGGCCATCACGGCGATTACTGTGTCGCCGGCACCGGTAACATCATAGACTTCCCTGGCTTCGGTGGGTATACTCACCGCTTCTTTATCTTTCAGCACCAGCATCATGCCTTTCTCACTGCGGGTAATCAAAAGTCCGGTCAAATCATACTCCGCCATCAATCCTTTTGCCTTACAGACGATTTCATCCTCACTGTGGCATTTGCCAGCTACGGCTTCAAATTCTTTCATATTCGGCGTGATCAAACTGGCACCGTAATAGCGGGAAAAATCAACGCCTTTCGGATCTACCAGAACGGTAATATTTCGCTTTTTAGCCATATCGATAAGCTCGTTGGCACAGCTTAATGTGCCCTTGCCATAATCTGACAGCACCAGCACATTGTAGTCATCAATGACCGCCTCAACCTGACGGATAAGTGCCGATTTATCACACGTGGCAAAACTCTCCTCAAAGTCCATCCGCAACAGCTGCTGTTTCTGAGACAGCACTCTCAATTTCAAAATCGTCGGCAGATCGGTAGCTTCAAAGTAAACGGTGATCGATTTGTCATCTAAAAAGTGCATAAGCTCGTCGGCGGCATGATCCTTCCCCACAAGTGCACAGATACCGGCATGACCTTTCAACTCTGAAATGTTCAGCGCCACATTCCCGGCACCACCGGCGCGATCATAGACTTCTTTGACCGCCACCACAGGAACCGGCGCCTCAGGCGAGATACGATCACAGCCACCATGATAATAGCGATCAAGCATGATATCGCCGATGACCAAGACACGCGATTGCGACAGATTATTCTGCATATTGACTCTTAACTCTTGAATTTTTGTGCTTTAGCATGTCGTTATTTTATGTAATACTGGCAGATGTGTCATTAAAAATCATGTTTAATTATGCCAGTCAGCTACATCATCTCCGACCTGCATCTAAGTGCGCAAAGACCACAAACGGCGGCGCTGTTTTTTCGTTTTCTCAAAGAGATCACCACCAAAGCAGATCGGCTTTATATTCTTGGCGACTTTTTTGACTATTGGATTGGCGATGATGATTGGTCTGATTTTAACCGCCAAATCATCGATAGACTGAGACAGGCAGCCGATGATGGCCTTCATATTTATTTTATGGCCGGCAATCGCGATTTTCTCATCGGTCAGCGCTTTTGTGCAACCGCAGGAATCCACTTAATTAATGAACCCTATCTACTAAGCTACCGCCGTAGTACCATTGTCTTGATGCATGGCGATCTTCTGTGTGGTGATGATAAAAGCTATCTTCGCTTCAGACGCTGTGTGCGAAGCCGACTGATCCAGACGCTTTATCTTATGCTGCCGCTTAGATTGCGCCGACGACTTGCCGAGAAAATTCGTCATCAAAGCCGTGAAAAAAACAGTCAATACCCTGATATCGACGTCACCAAAGAGCGCATCGCCTACTACCGCCAATCCGCTCCTTACCTTATTCATGGACATACTCATAAGTTTGCCGTGCATGAAGAGTCCGATTATACACGTTATGTACTGGGGGATTGGCATGAAAATGAAGGCAGTTATATCAAAATTGATCACACCATTGAGCTTAAACACTATTTCTAAATCCGTCTTACCCTTGCTCAACATGGGTTTATCCTGTTTTAAAAAAAGTATCTTCCACTCCTTCCCCATTTTTTTTAAAACAAAGAAAGCCCTTCCTCCCCTCTAAATTTCATCTGTTTAAATCGGTCAAAAGAAATATTGACAATACTTGATTATTATAATCTTTTATGTCATAATCACCTCCCTGCACAATACCCAAGGTAACCAACATGCAACAACATCTAAACAAAGGGGTGATTTTTACCCTGCTGTCTGCCTTAATCTATGCCATACAGGCCGCTGTGGTCAAGCTCTCAGGGCAGACAACTCCGCTACCGGTCTTAGTCTTCATCCAAAGTTTTGTCGCCCTTGTACTCATTCTGCCAATTATGCTAAGGAGCTATCACAAACAGCGACACTATAAAGAGAACCCTTTTAAAACCAAGGCGTTGTCGCTTCATATCTGGCGCAGTATTTTCAGTCTGGGCATCAGCTATTTTCTGTTCGCCTCACTGAGTTTCATTCCTCTGGTTGATGGCGTACTGATGGCCAATACCGCTCCTTTTTTTGTGCCTTTTATACTGCTAATGCTCACTAAAAAGCCGCTGCAACACAGCTTGTGGCTACCGCTTGTCATCGGTTTTATCGGCATACTGCTGATCTTAAAACCAGACAGTCAACTGTTTAATCCTTATGCCTTGATCGCCTTGGGAGCCGGTGTCTCCATGGCGCTATCAATGACCATGGTCAGACGTCTGTCTGCCATTGACAACAGCCTAAGCATCGTTTTTTATTATTTTTTGCTCTCGACAATCATCGCCGGTATCGTCAGCCTGCCATTTTGGCACAGAATGAACCTTGCAGACTTGATGAGCCTGATCATTATTGGCGCACTTTTTTTCTTCGTGCAGTATTTTCTGGTATTGGGATTGAAATATGCCAATGCACAAATCGTCTCAGCACTGTATTATGCCAACGTCATCTTTGCCGCCATTATCGGTGCCATTTTATTTGATGAAACCTCTGGTGTCCTGAGTGTAGCGGGAATAATACTGACAATCACCAGCGCTGTTGTTATAATCAGGAAACAAAATACCAACACACAGCATAAACGTAAAAAATTCCATGCTTTCATTTACAAAAATTCTTGAATTTGCCATCTGCGACAGCAGTTTATTAATCCGTAAGCTTTATAATATCCATGCCAAATCACTGGGGCTTAACGTTCTGGATAGGCGCGCCTTAATTCATATTTATTACCGCCCAGAGTTAACTCAGGTTGAGCTGTCGCAACACTTGGAAATCGAGGCACAAAATTTAATTCGAGTACTCGACAGACTGGTTGATCTTGGCTTTATCGAAAAATCACAACACCCAAAAGATCGCCGCGCCAAATGTCTGAAAGTCACGGTAAAGGGAAAGAAAACACTTGATGAGCTGAATCAGAAAGTCGCCGTCCATTATGACGAAATTTTCACAAACATCGATGATGAAACCCAAAAAACACTCGTTTTCACACTCGAGACATTAAAAGACAACCTATCGAGAGTCCTGCGTCAACTCGATACTTAAGACGCTGTTCGTCCAGAATTTCATATCTTAGTCGCGGCAGCGAAAAACACCGGATTCAGATCCCCGTGTTTCAAAGAAGAAAAATAGAGTGATGATCTCTATTCTCTGAGAAAATAAGGCTCCAGAAATTCCTCTAGCCGTTTCAATGATACCGTTCTATCGACTATGGCCTGCCCTATTCCCGTAAGAAGAATCAGCGTGATTCCTCCATTTGTATTTTTTTTGTCCTTCAACAAAGCGCCAATAAAGGTCTTTTTATCAAGCCCTCCTGGCAGCGTCGATACAATGCCAAGTTCTTTAATAAGTGTAATCAAACGCTCTTTTTCCGCCTCATCCAACATACCAAGCTGCCAGGACAGATCAGCCGCCATCACCATGCCGACACCAACGGCCTCTCCGTGTTTGAGTCCTTGGTAATGCTGGCATTGCTCAATGGCATGACCAAAAGTATGACCGAAATTTAAAAGTGCTCGAACATCCATACATTCAAGCTCATCCTGCTTGACTACTCTTGCCTTGAGCTCACAGCTTTTCAGAATAATAGCGGCCAAAGCTTCACTGTCTTTGTTTTTGACAAGCTCGACATTTTGCTCTAGAAAGCTGAAAAAATCAGCATCGATAATGGCGCCGTATTTAACCACTTCGGCCAGTCCCGAGCAATATTCTCGCTCAGGCAATGTTTTCAGCATATCGGTGGCACTATAGACCAGCACCGGCTGATGAAAGGCGCCGATCATATTCTTCGCCAATGGATGATTGATGGCCGTCTTACCACCGACTGACGAATCAACCTGAGACAGTAATGTGGTTGGAATCTGCAATACATCAACACCTCGCTGGTAAGTTGCCGCCGCAAATCCGGTAATATCTCCGATAACACCACCACCTAAAGCCACAAGGATACAGTCACGATTAAAATGGTTCTCAATCAATCGCTGATAAATTTTATCCAGCTCAATAGCAGACTTATATTTCTCTCCATCAGGCAATAAACAGGTCAAAACCTGAGATGCGTGAGGCTCTACCGTCGCTAGCAACTTGTCCAGATAAAGCGCTGAGACCTTGTCATTACTGACAATGAGTAGCTGACGGTTTTTAACAAAGTGAATAATAGACGTGTAATCAATCTCTTGTGATATCTGTACCTCATAATGGGGCTTACCCCTGGGAGATACCTTGATCGACGGTTTCACACACCCTCTTCCATCAACATATTGGTGATGCGTTGAACGACATTACGCACAGTGGTTTCACTGGTTTCAATGGTAATATCGGCAATCTCCTGATATAAGGGCTCACGTTCTTCCATTAATTTTCTTAATTGCGCCTCCTTGTCATCCACCTGCAACAATGGGCGTTTCTTGTCTTTTGCCGTACGCTCAAGCTGTTGATCGATAGAGGCCTGAAGATAGACAACTTTTCCACGTGATGACAAAAGCGTGCGATTCTCAGGCAGTAAGATGGCACCGCCTCCTGTGGCAAGCACAATACCCTGCCTTGTCGCCAGATCACTCAAGACTTCTCGTTCCCGCTGGCGAAATCCTTCCTCACCCTCAAGATCGAAAATCCAATCGATATCGACACCACAGCGCTGTTCAATCTCTCGATCGGAGTCAACAAACTCGAGTTTGAGCTCTTGGGCTAATTGACGCCCAATAGTGCTTTTACCTGCACCGACCGGTCCGATTAAGAAAACATTTTGTGTTATAATCATTTTTCTCTACAATTCTTCTTTTTTATACATCATTGCCATCTAATTCTGATTACCCAGAAACCAGATCGGCACACTACGTCCATCATACCAGCCACACAAATCTTGAACGGCCACACCTTCAACCTTACTACTATGAACATTGATACCCAAATCATGCGTCACATTACGCAAGCTTGTTACAACACATATTCAAAGCAATCAATCCATGCGCAATTCTACCACATTGTCGCACTAATCAAAACCCCATAAAAATACACAATAACAGAAATAATAACAACTGATACTGAAAACTCCCCAAAATTTTGGCATTGCTGTTATGGACATGGTATAAAGGG
>JBMSHD010000094.1:0-8812 GCA_049416425.1 Francisellaceae bacterium
ATTGGAAGATATTTCGCCATGAAAAAAAGGAAGTTATTTTGCGCGCGTTCCATAATAAAATTAATTTATGATATAATCATATTTTCTACAGATCATTGAGAGTGGCTAGTCAATGGCAAAAGTCATTGCAATATACAATTTGATAGGATACGATTCAGCAAGATGTCAATTTACTATTTTTTAAAAATGCTCGGTCAACACAAAATAACATTAGATACTCCAGCACTAGTCTTAGATAAACAAAAATTGATATCTAATATCAAAACGATGCAAGCCTATGCAGATCAGCATGGTAAAGCGGTTCGTCCTCATGCTAAAACCCATAAATGCAGTCAAATTGCCAAATTACAACGCCAATACGGAAGTATTGGTATTTGTACAACGAAAGTCAGTGAAGCGCTTGTCTTGGCAGAGAAAGGGATCTCTGGTATTTTAATCACCTCACCGGTGGTGACAGCGCAGAAACTTAACCGGCTCGCTAGTATTCTGAAAATGAAAGCCGATACGATGGTTGTCAGTGATAGTGCCGATAATCTAAAAGCGCTGAATCAGTTAGCGAAAGAACATAGTATCAAAGGCATAGGTGTTATTATCGATATCGATGCTGGCATTGGACGCACGGGAGTTGATGTTGATCAGACTGTTGATTTGGCAATACAGGCGCATAAGCTCACGTTCTTGGAACTTAAAGGCATTCAATGCTATGCCGGCCATATTCAACACATTACTGGCGCAGATGAACGTGAAAAAGTTTCACAATCGATTTTGCAGGTAGCCGGAGCAATAAAAGCCGAAATTGAGAGAAAAACAGGGTTGAAAAATCTGATACAGACAGGTAGTGGTACCGGAACATACGAGATGGATTGTAATATTGACAGCGTCACCGAAATTCAGCCCGGTTCTTACACCGTTATGGACAAGGAGTATTTTGATGTTGCCTATACTCAAGCACATTTTGCACCGGCAATGACGATGTTATCGAGTGTTATTAGCGCCAATCATGACACGCACGTCACGGTTGATGCCGGTCTTAAGGCGTTGTATCAGACAGCAACACTGCCAAAAGTAGTACATCCTGAAGGCTTAAAATACGATTGGGCAGGATTTGGCGATGAACATGGGAAAATAATGGGAAAACGATTACCTAAATGCGGTGAAGTCATAGAATTAATTGTCGCTCATTGCGATCCTACCATTAACTTATTCGACAAGATTTACATTACCGAAAATGACATTGTCGTCGATATCTGGGATATTGATTTACGAGGGATGTGCCAGTAATCGTGGTGCATAACAACTCTAAAAGGAGCTGCCAAGCTCCAGATATTCTTGCATCAGACGATGGTAATTTTGAAAGCGATCGGGATGGATGAGACCTGATTGAACGGCCTCATCAATGGCACAGCCTTTGGTATTGGGCAAATGTTCGCAATTTCTGAAGCGACATCGCCCGGCAAATTCTCGAAATTCGACAAAGCCGTCGAAGAGGTCTTGAGTCGTCAGATGCCATATACCAAACTCTCGGATACCAGGTGAGTCAATGATATCACTGTTGTCATTGAGATGATAAAGGCGAGCGGTCGTGGTCGTGTGTTTACCTCGTAGATTTTGGGCTGAGATTTCACCGGTTTGAGCGATGTTGGTGCCGATCAATGCATTGAGTATTTCCGATTTGCCAACTCCGGACTGGCCGACAAAGATGGAAGTTTTTCCGGTTAATCGTTGTTGCAGTGCATCAATCCTTGCTCTGGTGATTGCCGAGACTTCCTCTACCTGGTAACCCAACTGGCGATAAAGTGCGATGAGGTTTTTCATCTGTTGTTTGTGAGGTGCGTTTTCATACAGATCCATTTTATTAACGGCAATAATGGCATGAAAGCCCATGGCCGAGGCAGCAACGAGATAACGGTCGATATAATGCTCAATGGGTGCCGGTTCTGTGGCGATGACGATAATCATCTGATCGATATTGGCGGCGACGGGTTTTGGTGTGCGTGACAGCTTCTTCGGTCTAAGCAGAAGCGTGGTTCGCGGCAATATGCCGGTGATAATGCCGTGATCAAGATGGATTTCCTTTTGAATTATAACTCGATCGCCGGTAACGATACTACCGAGATTCTGGCGGTATTTGCATTGAAGCAATAAATCTTGCTCGGTCTCGACGATTAGAAGCTTTCCTTGATGAGCGATGACGCGGCCTTTAAGCGGAGGTTCTAGATTGATATCTTCATCATGCCGGTATTCTTTTTGTTGTTTTGTTTTGGCGATATTACGCTGTTGTTTTAGGCTTAGACGACGTTTTGACATCCGATCAGCATTTTAGTCTTCATGTTGATAGCTATGGTAGCCGACTTTTGAGTCAATAGGGAGTTTTATAGATAAAGAATCGATGAAGTTTCAAACAAAATGGCGATTAATGATAATAATGGCATATTTCTTACATTGTTTTGCGAAATAAAGGGTGGTTTTTGGGTTTGAGTTTGGGCATAATGACAATCAGGCAAAGGAACGCCGGGAAGACTTTCTGATAGACTCTCTCTCCCCCTAATTACATCGAAGCTTTCTCTACACGGAAGTAGAACAAAAAGCCAGATGTGTTTCCCGGATGTATTATAACACACCACAGTACTCGCTAAATAGTCGAGCAACCGGTATACTTCAAAACATATAATTATTGAGCATGAATATTAATATGGATCAAAACCATTCAGCATTTGAGTCGTATGAGAAGCAAAGCATCGGTGATTTCACGCGTAAAGCCTATTTAAATTATTCGATGTATGTCATTCTTGATCGGGCATTGCCGCATATCGGTGATGGTTTGAAACCCGTGCAGCGTCGCATCGTCTACGCTATGTCAGAAATTGGACTGTCGGCTTTGAGTAAACACAAGAAATCGGCGCGAACCGTCGGTGATGTTATCGGTAAATACCATCCTCATGGAGACGGTGCCTGTTATGAGGCAATGGTGATTATGGCTCAGGATTTTTCTTACCGCTATCGGCTTATCGATGGACAAGGCAACTGGGGATCTGTTGATGATCCTAAATCGTTTGCTGCCATGCGTTATACCGAATCGAGGCTGTCAAAATATGCCGATGTACTGTTGGATGAGCTTAAGCTTGGCACCGTGAGCTGGACCGATAATTTTGATGGCACCTTGAAAGAGCCTGAAATTCTGCCGGCTAAGCTGCCGAATGTGCTTTTAAATGGCAGCATGGGAATCGCTGTTGGCATGTCTACCGATATTCCTCCGCATAACATCACCGAGGTGATTGAAGCCTGTTTATATCTTTTAAGCTCAAAATCGCCTGATATCGTTGCATTGATGAAAATCCTGCCGGCGCCCGATTATCCAGGAGGTGCTGAGATTATCTCATCGTTTGAGGATCGTAAGAAAATCTATGAGACGGGTGTTGGCAGCATTAAGCTTAGGGCAGTTTATACACAGGAGGAAGGCAACATCATTATCACCAGGCTGCCACATCAGGTTTCAACATCAAGGGTGATGGAGCAAATTGCTACCCAGCTTCAAGCCAAAAAGCTGCCCTGGCTTTCGGACATACGCGATGAATCCGATCATGAGGATCCCGTTCGTATCGTGCTGATTCCTCGTTCAAATCGAGTCGATGTCAATCTTTTGATGAGCCATCTGTTTGCGACTACCGATCTTGAGAAAAATTATCGTGTGAATCTCAACATGATCGGCTTAAATGGTAAGCCTGAGGTCAAATCATTGATGGAAGTGTTGAGCGAATGGCTGACATTTCGCCAAGAGGTGACGACCAGGCGCCTTCAATTCCAGCTCGATAAAGTACTGACTCGCCTGCATATTCTCGATGGATTTTTGATCGCCTATCTCAACATCGATGAAGTCATTGACATCATTCGTCATGAAGATGAGCCAAAGACGACGATGATGTCTCGCTTTGGCTTATCCGATGCTCAGGCTGAGGCCGTTTTAAACTTACGCCTTAAAAGCCTGGCAAGACTCGAAGAAATGGCGATTAAAAAAGAAAAAGCGATGCTGGAGAAAGATCGAGAGCGCCTGTCGGGTTATCTGGATAATCCGCAGAAACTTAAGAGCTTGATGAAAAAAGAATTAAAAACATTGTTGGGTCAGCATGGTGACCTCAGGCGCTCGGCAGTGGTGACCCGTCAGGAAGCCAAAGCCATTCGTGAGGTTGATCTTTTACCGGTTGAAAATGTAACCGTGGTGTTGTCAAAACAGGGATGGATCAGATGCGCCAAAGGGCATGATATCGATGTCACAAAACTCAACTATAAATCCGGTGATGAGTTTTATCTGGCCGACACCGGAAAGAGCAATCAATCTTGCCTTTTATTTGACAGCACAGGTAAGGTTTACAGCCTGTTATGTCGTGATCTGCCATCGGCACGTGGAAGTGGCGAGCCAATTACCGGACATATTAAGCTTGACGCTCATGTCAGTATTGTTGGCCTTTTGATTATCGATGAGTCGGATGAACTTATTCTTTGTTCGGATATCGGTAATGGCTTTATCAGTACAGCCATACAACTGATTTCACGTAATAAGACAGGTAAGCAGGTAATCACACTGGGTGAGGACAGACTGGTGGCACCTGTTAAGTTCTGTGAACCGTTCGATGGAGTTGTGATCTTGGTTTCTGATCAGGGACGTTGTCTGGCTATTGATATCAATATGCTTGCTAAGCTTGCCAAAGGCAAAGGAAATCGTCTGATTGATATGCCGAGCTTTAAAGCCACGGGAGAGCGGCTTAAGCACATAGCCGCCGTCGGTAGCAATCAGAGCTTGATTATTCACAGCGGCAGACGACATATGAAGATAAGTGCCGCCGAACTTACGGCGAGTTATCACGGCAAACGGGCATCACGTGGTAAAATTTTACCAAGAGGGTTTCAGAAGGTGGATAGCTTGGAGGTTATTAATACTAAACCGTAAGCTGATAAGGAACCTCGACGATAACCCGGGTTTGCCCTTGCGTTTCGGTTTTGCTGACGCTTTTAAGTCCCCAGCGTAAAATAGCGGTTTTTTGATTGTGAAGCAGAAGCTCCCACACTTTGCGAGTTTCTGCTTTTGGCAGAACCACCACGGCAAGACCGCGTTCGGGTTCGGTCAGGTCGATGCGACGAATGAATTTAATTAGCGGTCGGGTAACGGATTGAAACTGAGACTCCAGAATCACCAGCTCTTCAGGAAAATTGATATCAGCCCAGGTTTTTTCCAGCTTTTTGGTCTGCTCGGCATCGGTATTGACAACAACCGGCATGACATCGTTTGAGATCTGTCTGGCAAATTCCAGCGCGGCGATGGTTCCTTTGTGCAATTTCGAAATTGGCACCACAACTTTAGGCTTGCTGTTTTTACGCAGAGCCGCCTCGATTAATCCGGTATCGGCGCTTAAACTCAATTCATTATCAGACAGGGCATAATGCCGCTTAATCTTATAAAAGATAAAAATCAAAAGCGGCAGGGCGACGATGACGATCCAGGCACCTTCAAAAAATTTACTCTCGATGATGACCAGGACGGCGACAAAGGTACAAAGACAGCCAAAGGCATTGATGGCGGCTTTGATCCACCATGACTTCACACCACGACGACGATTAAACCAGACGCGGACAAGGCCGGCCTGACAAAGTGTGAATGCCAGAAAGACGCCGATGGAATACAGCGGAATCAAGGCGCTGGTGTTGGCATTGAAGATGATGATGAGAATACAGGCGAAGGTGGCCAATAGGAAAATGCCGTTGCTAAAGGCCAGTCGATCGCCGATGTTTTTTAACTGACGGGGTAGATAACCATCTTGACTGATCATCGATGCCAAAAGCGGGAAACCGGCAAAGGAGGTATTGGCCGCTAACAGCAGTATCAGACAGGTCACCGTTTGCAAAAGATAATAGAAAAAGCCATAGCCAAATAGGCTGTGGCCGACTTGAGATAACACGCTTTGATCGGTTAAAGGCTGGATATGCAGCTTTGAAGCCAGAAATGAAATGCCTAAAAACATGGAGATCAGCAGAACGATCAACACCATCAGCGTCATGGCGGCATTTTTAGCTCTTGGCTGTTTAAATGATTTAACGCCGTTGGCGACGGCCTCAATTCCAGTCATGGCAGAACAGCCCGATGAGAAGGCGCGAAGAATCAGCGTCAATGTTAAAATATTGGTAACCGGCTCCATTAAATCGGCGGCATGGGCGTAATCAATGGGTTTAAGATCACCGTAGAGATAACGGATGCCGCCGATAATGATCATCACTAGAATGACGACAACAAAGGCATAAGTCGGCCACATAAAGGTCGTTGCCGATTCCTTCATGCCTCTGAGATTCATCCACATTATGAGAAAAATGGCAATAATCGCCATGACCGCGGCATAAGATGCAAGCGAGGGGAAGGCTGAGGTGATGGCTAAAATTCCAGCCGACACACTCACGGCAACGGTAAGAATATAATCGAGCATCAAAGCGCCAGCTGCCGTCAATCCCATGAAGGTTCCCAGGTTTTCCCTGGCTACAATATAGGCACCACCGCCTTCTGGATAAGCGTCAATAGCCTGTTTGTAGGAGATACCGACGACCACGATCAGTATGGCGATAAAGATGGCGATGTGAAGGGAATAAGCTAGAGCGGCGGTTCCTGCCAAAATGAGGACAGTGAGAATTTCACCGGTTGCGTATGCCACAGATGATAAGGCATCTGAGGAGAAGATGGCCAGTGCGTTTTTTTTCGACAAGGTATGCTCTTCAGCTTCGGCTTTGGGAATGGGGTTGCCAAATATCAGGCGTCCAATTTTCATAAATTTTTGATAACTGTTTAATGGACAGATAAAGCGAAATGTACACCATTTTAAGCAGATATGCAAAATGCTTTGCCAGCTAGACATCGTAATTCAGAGCAATGCAGGCTTCAGATGGTAAATCATTATTGATCTGCTCTTGCTATCTATTTGATTTTAGTGCTGCCAGGGTGGTAGTTTGTCGCGTACTGGCCATCTGAGACTCATCTTGGAGAAATAGCTGGCATCGTGTCCGCTGACGATGGAGATATGAGTGAATCCTATATTTTCAAGACTCAGCGCGATTTGATCACCTGTGACATTATCAGCGAGCTCGAAGTCAACATAGATAGCCGTGTCTCTGTGCAGTTGTTTTTCTTCTTGAAGGAAAGCCTTGAATGAGACATAAGTTTTTATCTTGTGCCCCATAGCCTCGGCGCTGATATGCCAGCAGGTTCTGATCATATCGTCGTTATCGATTAAGACGGCATCACAATCATCGACAATGACCGCTTGGTTGTAGTTTGAGAAGTTGATATGGCGTGTAAACCAAGTCGGAGGTGAAGATAGTGGCAGGGCTATGGAGATTTCGCTGCCAAAGCCTCTTCTTGATTCTATGCTTATCTGCCCGCCGGCAGTCTGAATAATCGCCATGGCATGATGTAAGCCCAGACCTTTTCCACCTGCTTTATCGTGGCTGAAGCCCTTCGTGCCGAGTTTGTCAATGATCTCGATGGGCATGCCTCTGCCATTATCCTTTATGTTAATTCTTATCTTGGTGTCGGCTTGAAGTGTTATGGTGATACTGCCTTTTGTTTCTATGGCCTCTATAGCGTTATTGATCAGATTCGAAAGCACTCGTTTGAGCTGACCGACATCAATCGATACAAAGGCAAGATGTGCGCTGTCATCGATATAATAGCAAATATCGATGCCTATTAATGCGCCATATTCCAGTTTTTTCTCTGAGATAATCGACTCGATAATCATCGAGGCAAGCTTTTTCTGAGGACGACCGTATTCAATCGGTGAACCATCGGTATGGTATTTTAGGCTTAGGCTGCTGGTGATATCTTTAATTCGCTCCAAAGAGGATATCAGCATGGTCTTCTTATCCTCTGAAATTTTGGTCAGCCTATTTACAATTGCATCTAATGCTGTCAGAGGCGAGCGAATGTCATGAGCAACTTGCAGAGCGATATCGGCAAGTTTTAGGCTGAATTTTTGTCGTTCGCTTTCCATAATGGTATGGCGTAGTTTATCTTGTGCCAGATGAAGCTGCTCAAGCAGACGTTTGATTGCTGAGTTGATTAAAACCTGCTCTTTCGATTGACTCGTATGCGTTGAGAAATCAAATTTCTCAGGGCAGATGCTCTGATTGGAAGAGATTGTTTGTGAAATTTCATCAATGCCATAGATAAAGCGTTGAAAAGCATTGAATTCGCGATGCAAGTGTCTTTTAATCCAGAACAATATAAGGGAGTAAACCAAAAGGGCTGATAGTAAGGTGCCAAGCCCAAGCCAGAGAAAAGGTGGGATGAAGTTGTCATTTATGCTGTAGGCATAGTAACCCCAGATGACATTGGCATTATCTTTGATGGGGATTAATTGTGCTGGCTTGATTTTGCCAGTATGAAATTCATCGATGAGGCTTTTGTGGTTATTGGTCAGAACAAAGTCAGAGAAAAGATCTGTGGCTTTTATCATTTGCATTTCAGTCTTCAGTGGCAGATAATTCGAGGAAATAAGGTAAGGAAGAGCGTATCGCGGCATCATTTGAAGCCAGGTATCGACTTGCTTATAATAGGTTCTCCTGGCATGAACATAGCTCAGTGTAAGGCTTATGAAAACGATCAAAAACATAAACCCAATAGCCAAGGAGATGGGCCTGACGAGGCGTGCTCTCAAGCTTAACGCGTCTACGATCTCCCGTTTTTGACTATTCATATGACATCTGTGAGTTTGCTGCTATCGCTATACCCAAGTTGGTAAGTTGAAATCTTAGAAGTCAGCAACCATAAGGGCTT
>JBMSHD010000095.1:0-8779 GCA_049416425.1 Francisellaceae bacterium
ATCCTAAAACGATGGCTATCACTGCTCTAGCAGGCTTAGCAGGTCTTCCTCAGATCTCTGTTCCTGTCGGTGTATGCCAACATATCCCTATCGGTTTATCCTTTGTTTCACGACGTTTTTCTGATCTGGATCTGCTCCATTTTATTAAAAAATCACCGTTGAATGGCATATAGAAGTAATGCAGAATAAAGCGCTTAAAAAATACCTTAGCGTCGGTGAGGTATCAAAAAGATCAGGACTGGCCATCTCGGCAATCCATTTTTACGAATCTAAGGGATTGATAAAAAGCCATCGAAATGGCGCCAATCATCGACGATTTCGTCGTGATGTCTTAAGAAGACTGGCAATTATTCAGGCCGCCGGCAACTTGGGCATTCCCTTGAAAGTCATCGCCAAAGCGATAAATACACTGCCGGGCGACAAAATACCGACAGCAAACGATTGGCAGAGGTTATCGAAAACTTGGCAACATGATCTCAATGAGCGAATAAAACAACTTCAATCACTACGAGACCGGCTTGATTTCTGCATCGGCTCTGGCTGCCTTTCTCTCGATAAATGTCAGCTTTTCAACCCAAATGATCAGCTCGGGGAGAATATTGCCGGAGCCTTCTTACTAAGCACCTAAAATCATTTTATGCTCAACCATTTACAAAAGCCACACAGTGTCTTAAAACCGCTCAGACATTCAGACTAGTTATTCATTATATCCTGTAGTTCGAAATTTCTGAGTTTCAACGCTTTAGCAATCGTTACTAAAAAACACGTCCCTAATCAGAAAGCTATTCCACGGTGACAGATTTCGCTAAATTCCTCGGTTGATCGACATCGGTGCCCTTTTGCAGAGCAACATGATAAGACAGAAGCTGAAGCGGAATGGTAAAGACAATAGGCGCAATAAGCTCAGGCACCTTCTCAATCACCAGGGTATGCTTGCTGGCGATATGAAGATTTTTATGCACCTCATGATCGACAAAAACATAAAGTTGGCCACCTCTAGCCTGGACTTCCTGAAGATTACTCTCAAGCTTTTCTAATAGCTCATCATTGGGTGCCACGGCAACCACAGGCATAGTCTCATCCACCAACGCCAAAGGACCATGTTTCAACTCACCCGCCGGATAGGCCTCGGCATGGATATAGGATAACTCCTTTAATTTCAACGCGCCTTCCAAAGCCACGGGATACTGCACGCCACGCCCTAAGAAAAGCGTATGTTCTTTGTTGACAAAATCCGCCGCCAAAGTCTCAATTTTCTGATCGAGATGCAACACGTTTTTAATCAGCACCGGCGCTTTTTTCAAGGCGTTGATCGCCTCGGCCTCTTCCGCCTCCGAAAGCACTTGTTTCTGTCTGCCTAGCGCCAGAGCAAACAGTAAGAAGGCCACCAACTGAGTTGTAAATGCCTTGGTTGAGGCCACGCCCATCTCGACTCCAGCCTGGGTCATAAACACTAAATCGGCCTCTCTGGTCAGTGAACTGTTGGCAACATTACAAATGGCTAAACTCGCAAGATACCCCTGGTTTTTTGCCTGACGCAATGCCGCCAATGTGTCGGCCGTCTCACCGGATTGCGATACGGTGATAAACAGCGAATTTTTAGGCACCACGGCTTTTCGATATCTCAGTTCACTGGCGATCTCGACATCGACCTGGACGCCGGCATATTGCTCAATCCAGTATTTAGCCACCAAACCAGCATGAAAACTGGTACCACAGGCAACGATTCTCACATGCTCAACCTGTTTGAAAATGAGAGCCGCATCGATACCAAATCTCTCGACCAGCACATGATCGTTCTCATCGATCACACCTTCAAAAGTATTGGCGACGACGCTTGGCTGTTCGTAGATCTCTTTTTGCATATAATGTTTGTAATTGCCTTTGCTGGCAGCATCGGCGACATCGGTCAGCTCCTTGATATCAAGTGTTTTCTTACAACCTTGATTGTCATAAACCTTAACCTCATCAAGTCCAAGTATCGCGATATCTCCCTCATCGAGATAGGCAAAACGGTTGGTTACCGGCAACAGCGACAGCGTATCCGAGGCGATAAAATTCTCACCAATCCCAAAACCGATGACAATGGGAGACCCTGAGCGCACGGTAACGATCTGATGTGGATAGTCCTTATGCAGCACCGCCAGGCCATAGGCACCTTTTAATCTAGCGATGACGGTTTTCACATTGTCGATCACCGAGGCGGCCTCATTCCAATTTTTTTCAAACAAATGGGCGATCACCTCGGTATCGGTCTGTGACATAAACTCAATGCCTGAGTCTTCAAGCTCAGCTTTCAAGTCCATGTGATTTTCGATAATGCCATTGTGAACGACGGCAATACTACCCGATTGACTCAAATGGGGATGCGCATTTTCCACGGAAGGAGCCCCATGTGTGGCCCAACGCGTATGAGCAATTCCAGTCATACCAAGAGGCTTTTCCTGTTCCGCGGCATCGACCAGTGCCTGAACCTTGCCTAGCGTTCTTTGACGAATAATCACACCTTGCGCATCGATCAACGCCAGACCGGCTGAGTCATAACCTCGATATTCAAGCCTTTTGAGTCCTTCTAATAAGATCGGCACCACGTTTCTCTGTGCCACCGCACCCACTATTCCACACATCGCTTTTCCTTATTTTATTGTTTAACCGGGCGCTTCCAGCCACTTATACTCATTTGTTTATTGGCTCGATTGATCGTCAGCTGATCGCCAGGGACACTTTTGGTAATAGTTGAACCGGCGGCAATGGTGGCCTTTGAGCCAATGGTCACCGGTGCGACCAATTGCACATCTGAACCGACGAAAACATCGTCGCCAATAATGGTTTTATGCTTGTTGGCACCATCGTAATTGCAGGTGATCACACCGGCACCGATATTGCATTTGCTGCCGATTTCACTGTCACCGATATAGCTTAAATGATTGGCTTTAGTACCCCGCCCCAGCGTTGATTTCTTGATCTCAACGAAATTACCAACATGAGCGGATTCGCCAATAATTGAACCGGGTCTTATCCTGGCAAAAGGACCTATGATCGCCTTATTCTTAATCATGGCGCCATCGATAATGGTATTGGGTTTGATCTTGACGCCGTCACCAATAATACAATCTTTGAGCAGGCAATTAGCGCCGATAACGCAATCTTCACCAATCTTGACCGTGCCTCTGATCAAGACATTGATATCGATCCAAGTGTCGCAGCCAATATCGACCTGGCCTCTGACATCAAATCGCGCCGGATCGGCCAGTGAGACGCCATTTTCCATCACTCGCTCGGCCATGGCTTTTTGCCATCGACGTTCAAGCTCGGCAAGCTGAGCGCGGGTGTTGACACCTAAAATCTCGAAATGATGCGCCGGATTACTGGCATGAATACTAACTTTCTGCTCTCTGGCAAAACCAACAATATCGGTCAAATAGTACTCGCCCTGGCTGTTGTCATTTTTAATCGCCGGCAACCATTGATGGAGAAGTCCGGCTGAGAGGCAATAAATACCGGTGTTGATCTCCTTGATCTGGCGCTGAAGATCGGTGGCATCTTTGTCCTCGACGATGGCTTCGATATCGCCGAATCGATTGCGTACAATACGCCCAAGACCGGCGGGATCATCGAGTGTTGCCGTTAAAATACCCAGATCATTGACATGCGTCGATTCAATAAAATGCATCAACGTATCATAGGATATCAGCGGCACATCGCCATAGAGTATCAACACCATATCGTCTTTATCGACAAAAGGCATGGCCATAAGCACGGCATGCCCCGTTCCCAAACGCTCATGCTGCTCAACCCAGGTGATATTTTTATCAGCAAGTTCATCTTTGACCTGCTCGCCTAAATGCCCGTGAACAATCACGATATTATCGGCATCAATGGCATCAACCGTGTCAACGACGTGACGGATCAGCGTTTTTCCCGCCAATGTCTGTAGCACTTTTGACTTCTTAGATCGCATTCTTGAACCTTGCCCGGCGGCAAGGATAATAACGGATAGACCCATATCATTCTTACAGTGATTTTTGGAATACTCAGTATATCGAAATAATCGATAAAGGTAAAACCGATCAGCCTTGAGTTTCTTATACTTTGTCAAGCCATGCTTTCAATTGATCCTGCTCATTTGCATTTAACCACAGTCCCAATTTTGAACGGCGCCACAACATCGACTCCATCGAGTCACACCATTCATGCTCAATGAGATAGCGCGCCTCTTTTTCGTAAAAATGAAAACCGAAATGCTGCCCCAAATCCTCATAACTACTCGCCTGTCCCAAAATAGTAAGACTGAGCATGCCATAACTTGCTGACAGATGATAGGCGTGCTGATTTTCAAGCCAGGGATATGCTGATTTAACCGCTGCTAAAATATCAGCGAATGACTCAGCACTACCACCGGGTGAAGGTTGGCTGGCGGTCTTACATTCACCCATTTGCGGGAAATAGGGTTTTAGCTTATCGAGCACATGTTTGGATAAGGTTCTATAGGTTGTGATCTTGCCACCAAAGACCGATAATACTGGCAATCTACCGTGATCATCTTCAAGCTCAAGATGATATTCTCGCGTGATTTTTGAAGGATCGGCTGTGTTATCATCATAAAGTGGACGCACTCCGGCATAATCCCAGATGATATCACGGACTGAAATTTTATGTTTGAAATACTGATTAATGAGATCACAAAGATATTGGCGCTCTTCATCAGAAATCGCTATGCCTCTGGGGTCTCCCGTGAAATTGACATCGGTGGTGCCGATTAGTGTAAAATCATTTTGATGCTCATCACTGAAACCAAACGGCAAGGCAAAGACAATACGACCGTCGGCATTTTGCAGAATATAGGCATGATCGCCCTCATAAAGCCTGGGCACAACGATATGACTGCCTTTGACGAGTTTCACGGCCGATTTGACCCTGACATCAAGCACATTGTGCACCACATCTGCCACCCACGGACCTGCGGCATTGACCACCGCACACGCTTTGATGGTGACTGTCTTATCAGAGCTTTCACTTAGATCCTGACATTTTAATGTGGCAATGTGACAACCGTTGAGTCTCTCAACGGCAACACAGCGATAGGGTATAAGCACGGTTGCGCCAGCTTCTTTGGCTTCAAGCGCATTCGTCAACACCATTCTGGCATCATCAATACGACAATCCGAATATTCAAATCCTACCTTGAAATCATCAATAAGCCCGGCTCCTTTGATATTATTTACCAAAGAGACTCTACCGGATTTTGGCAGACTCATCTTGCCGGCTAAAAAATCGTATAAAAACATGCCAATTCTAATCATCCACTTGGGACGCAGGTGTTTGGCATGTGGCAGTATAAAGCGCAGCGGGTGAATCAGATGCGGTGCTTTTTTCAGCAAGACTTCCCGCTCTTTCAAGGCCTCTTTGACCAGTTTAAACTCGTATTGCTCAAGATATCTAAGCCCACCATGAACCAGCTTCGAGCTGGCCGATGACGTCGCCGAGGCCAGATCGCTCTCCTCACATAAGACAACAGAAAGACCACGAAGAGCAGCATCGGCAGCAATTCCTGTGCCATTGATACCGCCGCCGATGACCAGTAAATCAGTTTCAATTTCGTTCACAATAAATCAAAAAAACAGGGCTTTGCGCATGTTGCTATTGTAGCCGATTTTGACAATCATGTATATTTTCATGTGGCAAACGGATTCGATGTAAAAGCGCTTTTTTGTAGCTTGTATCATGCTATCACATCCATTAGCTCATGCATTCTTCAATCAAGCGATTACTTAATCACACCACAAGCCACGCGAGCTCCACCGCCACCAAGCGCCAGCGGCTGATCCTGGTAGTTATCGCCACCGGCATGGATCATCACCGAACGATTTTGAATCAGTTTTGTGGTCAGATGTGGCGCTAAAACCGGCGTATCAGCATCACCCGAGCTATTGACATAAAGCGCAGGCAGATCACCAAGATGCCCCATTCCATTTGGTCCCAAATGTTTGCCCGTATGATTGGGATCAAAATGCCCGCCGGCTTTTAAGGCGGCGATGGCCTTGCCGTCTTTAAGCCCCGGTAAACAGGATGGATTCTCATGAATATGAAAACCGTGAAATCCAGGGCTTAAGCCCCGGAGATCAGGTGTGATTAACAGTCCATCTTTGACGTCTTTAAAGACGATATAGCCGATATTTTTCTCGATCTTTTTTGCATCCACCAAAAAAACATAGGTCTTGATCTCAGCCGCGGCCGAGAGCTGAAATAACAACATAACTAAAATAAACACACTCAGCTTTTTCATCGGTTTTATCACCCTGGTTTACTAAAGATATCTCACAGTAAAGCAGCAATCTGGCAATACCTCCACTCATAACCATCGATGATAATGAGAATAGGAACGAATTAAGCCTGTTTTATTTCCCACCGGCAACATCAAGAAATGCGCCCGTACTATAGGATGATTTTTCTGATATAAACCACATGATAGCTTCTGCCACCTCGAATGGCTGACCACCACGTTTTAATGGAATCAAATGTTGTAACTTATTCACCCGAACTATATCACCAGATTTGCTGTGAATATCGGTATATATAAAACCTGGACGGACACAATTTACACGAATCTGATCATCACAAAGCTCATTGGCTAAACCAATGGTTAAAGAGTCAATAGCACCTTTAGAACATGCATAATCAACATATTCATTAGGCGAGCCCAATCTTGAAGCGGCTGATGAAACATTCACAATACTGCCACCGTTACCGCCATGTTTTATTGACATCTGTTTTATGGCATATTTACAGCACAACATATAGTTTAAAATATTGGTTTCTAAGGTGAGTTTTAGACGACTATATTCCATATCCTCCAGCCTTGATTTATGAAATAAAGTACCCGCGTTATTCACCAAGCCTTGTATTCGTCCGACTTTTTCTGAAATAAAAGAAAACATATTCTCTACTTCGAGCTCCTTTGATAAATCAGCTTGAAATTTATAGGCTTTGAGATGATGGTCATTCGCTAACGAAATAAGCCGATCAGCTTCATCACCTTTCGTATGATAATGGATGATCAAGGTATACCCGTCAGAAATGGCTAACTCAGATAATGCTTTACCAATACCGCCTGTTGCACCAGTGACAAGCAATGATTTTCCTGTACAAAACGCCATAAACACACTCCATAACATTGATATCAGCTAATTTAAATGGTGGCTATCCTTGAAAAATCAAGCCCTAACACGCTACTGCCCTGTAGTATGCTGAGCCATGATTTTTAATCATTTTTAAGCAAATTTTTAAAAATGACGATTTTGTCATTTTTTTGTAATAATTATACTCTATAGTTGATCTCGTGATTTATGGAAATACAAATTGGAGAACACTTATGGAACAGCAGGATCGATCGCGACTTCATCTTCTGGTATGGACGGTCTGCGCCTTAGGGCTTTTTATCGATGGTTATCTGCTTTATATAAGCTCAATCGCCCTTCCTTTTATTAATCAAGTCTATAAACCCGAAGCCTTTGAGCTTGGGCTTATTCAGGCAGCCGCACCCATAGGCGCCGCCATTGGTGCTATTTGTATCGGTCGCATCTCTGATCGGATCGGTCGCAAAAGCATGTTGATATTTAATCTCGTCTTCTTCGTCGCCATCACCATTCTTTCAGCAATGGCTTGGGATGTAAACTCTCTTATTATTTTTCGTTTCTTAATCGGATTTGGTGTCGGCATGGATTACCCGATATGTGCCGCTTATATGGCTGAGATGACGCCAGCCAGCAAAACCGGAAAATACATGGCTGCGGCCATGCTTATCAATTGCCTGGCTTCTCCTGTCGGCGTGCTTGCCGCCTGGCTTATCTTCACCCTGGATCCATCCTTAGATGCCTGGCGTTATATGTTTGCCTCAGGCGCCATCCCGGCCATCATCGCGCTGCTTTTAAGAGCGAAATTACCCGAGAGCTTTCTATGGCAGGCTCATAGACGTCTGATTCGACAGAAAAAACCCGGCGTAACTAAGGCACCTTTTCGCACGATTTTCACCACGCCCTATCTCAAGGCCACCATCGGCTTTGCCATTGGCTGGTTTTTCATGAATATCGCCTATTACGGCATCGGACTTTTCACGCCAATGATCCTGCAATCCATGCATATAAGCGCCGATGCCAGCTTTTTAAGCTCCGCTGCTGATATGATCAAAAGCACGCTTATCATCAATCTCTTCATCGTGCTAGGGGCTGCTGTCTCCATCTGGGCGATTGGCAAAATCGAGAATGTCCGCCTGCAAAAAATCGGCTTTCTATTTGCCTTTATCGGCCTGTTTGCCATGGCGTTTAGCTTCAGCGACAGCGCCTATATCAACATGACACTGGTGTTTAGCGGCTTTATCCTGTTTAACTTCTTTATCAACCTGGGTCCTGGCATCACCACTTATTCATTGCCGGCACAATATTACCCAACTGAAATCCGTGCCACGGGTCATGGCTTTGCCGCCGGAATGGCCAAATTCGGCGCCTTTTTGGGAACCTTGTTTCTGCCTGTTTTACAGCAAAATATCGGTATATACGCCACCGTTGCCCTGTTGTCTTTCACCTTGCTGGCAGGCTACCTGCTGTCTAACCTGATTCCAGCACGACATCCAAAAATGCACTACCCATCAACCATGAGCAACAATGACGAGGAAAAGTATGAACTATCTGCTGTCTGAACAACAACAAAAATTCTGGCATCAACACGGCTATACCCAAGTTGGTAAATTATTGATTAAATGTTCATCAAAATACTCTTTTTT
>JBMSHD010000096.1:0-8348 GCA_049416425.1 Francisellaceae bacterium
ATACATGATATGGTGGGTTATGATGGGCGGTAAAAAATGGGGAGTTTTCAGTATACGAAGAAAATATTGAAAAGGGAATGGCTGAAACAGCAGCGGCGAAAGAGGCTTTAAAGATAAGCAATGTTTTTTTAATTAAACATATTCAAGCACAAATTGAGGCCAATCCTGGTGCAAAATTTGTTTTTATGTCTGGCTCTAATCGAAAATCATTGTCTTCTGAAATAAGAAATACTGGTAATATATCGTTCTACAAAAATTCGGAGATTAAGCCTTCAGCGCATAGCTCCTTTGTACAGATGGAAAATTTTGTGGCGGTGATTAAAGCAGCAAATCCAAACGCTGAGATAGTCTATGATGCTGTTATAGCAGAAGATTTATTATTGAATCTTACACCAGGCACAATTATTGGTGAGAATAAACAAGCCATTTCAGAGGTCTCTAGTATCGAGTCTTTCAAATTCTATGACTCAATAGTGAATGCTCATGCTCGGCGCTATAAAACACATCGTACTATGGGGAGCGTGTACGCTGAGGATGATAAGGATAAATACGGTCTAATGATTGGGTATTGTCATTATCTGGCTGGGAAATATAACAATCCCACCGTCTTTTTTTATGATGATAAGTACCATGTTCAGAGTATACAAGCAAAGCATCTCCCTAAGGGGCTGACATTACATTCCATGGAGTGGATACACGATGAATCAAGTAAGGCAGGTGTGATAAAATTTTATCCTTCAGATTGGCTTAAGTCTAAAAAGATCACTGATAAATGTGAAGGAAGCAGTAAAGTATTCGCCCCCGATCTTTTATATATCTTAATTCTTCAAGGAGAAAGAGCGAGTGATGAGGATATTTACGATAGTTTGATGATCATAAGTGAATGTTACAAGACGATAAAAGAACAGTCCTATGGCAAGGCTTTGGCTGTATTTTTGTATCAGCTGATGGCTCAAAAGAGCTTGGATTTAGATGACTTGAAGGCATTTGTTGATTCCATAAAGGACAAAGATGTGGACGGCATTAAAAAAGAGATAGCGCAGATAGCGATCGAAAATGCGAATGTAGTAGCGATCAATGTGTTTGTTTTTGATTATAACGTTAGCGATGAAAAAATATATGAACAGCTGCTGGCGAATAAATTCAATGCGGCTACAATCAGTTTGTGCCAGTCACTTGCTCAGATTAATCATGATTTGGTTAACCTCTATCTTCAGGTTATGAGTAGATTGATACACGTGGAACACCATTCGTATAAACCGATTCTAATTCTAAAGAGTGATAGATACGCTGTAGCGATAAACTCTAAAATTGAAGCGTGGCTTTCTAATCAGACAGCCGTGGAGAAAATAAAAGAATTTCTAAACTCTATTTATGATTGTTCGGATAATGAGAAGAAGCTACTGGAAGCAATCGACGATACAGACTTGCAGCATGACTTTAACCGAGAACAGCAGCGTAAGAAGCTGTATGATAATTTGTATAAGATCAGCAATTATGGCTGGCATGAAAAGACACTTTCATACGAAAAACCACTCTATTACAAGGCAGCAGAAATGGTGTCTAATAACAAGAATGCTCAGAAGTTAAACGATTTGAAACTGATCGACGAGATGTTAGCTGTCATTCAAGATGATAATCTGCGTCAGCGGTATAATTTGGCTAAAGATAAAAACCCTGAGGCTTGCCCATTTGGCGTACTTAATGGCAGTCTGGAATCGCTCAATAGTGATTCTAAGACAAATACCAAGAGCTCAGACAATCGTTGCTATTCAGAGAATGCAACACCTTTCTTGAAACTAGAGCAGGAAGAAAACAAGGTAAATCCATCTGAAACACGCGATAAAAGCTGTATTGTTTGTTAATCGTGTTTTTTTAGATAGAAGATGCAATTTTCGGCTGAAACGGTATAATTTTGTGTTGTCAGTATAGTTATGATTTAAAACCAAAAGGAAAAACATGTACCAGATACCCGAGACGATCCGACCATTTTATGAGTTGCCACAAACGCTTCAACAGAAGATGGCGCTGGTCGATGACATGGCCGATGAGCTCGGCGAGATGCTTGATTGGCATTTGAGCGTTGATTTTCAGATCTTCGAGAAAGACGGTCAGGTTGAGCTTTATGCCATCTCTATTGTCGCCGGTGACAGCGATGATGAAGATGCACCGGTGTTGTTCACAACGGCAACGGTCGATGAGACGCTGGTGAAGTTACAGATTTATCTGACGGTTATGGAGAAGTTAGGCATAAGCTCACTGCCGCAGTCTCAAGAGCATTATGAGTCTTGTTTGCGAGCGCTGGAGCAGTATTATAATGATCAATGCCAGGATGTGCTTGAGCAGCAGATGCTGGAGAATTTCTTTCAGTTTAATGAGAAGCTGGCGGAGTAGCGCCGATGAGAATGGGTGTATTGGCTATTCAGGGTGGATTCCATGCGCATCTTAGCATGTTTGGCGAGCTTGACTGTGAGGTGGTGGAGATACGACAAACCGATGAGCTGAATGATCTTGATGCCCTCGTTCTGCCCGGTGGAGAGAGTACGGTGATGGCCAGGCTCTTACACAAACATAATATGTGGCAGGCCGTGGCGGATTTCGCCGCACACAGGCCGGTTATGGCAACCTGCGCCGGGGTGATATTACTGCAGCAGATGGGGGTTTTAAACATTGAGGTGGTTCGAAATGCCTATGGTCGTCAGTTGGAGAGCAGAATACAGCCACTGTCGCTGCCATGGACGGATGAGAAAATTGAGGTCATGTTTATTCGTGCTCCCTTGATCAAGGCTATCCATGACCCGGCTATCTCAACACTGGTTTCATTGAATGGTTATCCTGTGGCAATCGTTAAAGATCAGATTCTGGCGATGACCTTTCATCCGGAATTGAGTCAAGACAAGCGGCTTCATCAATATTTTATCGATGAGATTGTGAAGCATGAGACCAGAAGACAGAAATAGTCGATAAAAAAGCGGAAAATCAGACGAGCAGCTGCTTAAATCAGAAGGACATTGGCAACAAGAGGAAGTAAGATGTCACAGCGGCTTAATTTTGCCTCGATCAAAGCTTTTGACAGTTTGATGAAGACACGAAATCTTGGACGTACCGCCGAGGAGCTGTATATGACTCAGTCGGCTTTGAGCAACACGCTGGCGCGTCTTCGTCGTATTTTTGATGATCAGTTGTTTGTGCGTAAAGGAAATACCCTGAAAATCACGCATAAGGCAAAAGAGCTGGCGCCGAAACTGGCGCGTATTCTTCATGATTTAAATTCATTGGAACAGATGCAGAATGAGTTCAACCCTAGAGTGCTGCCGGTTCATTACAAAATCGCCATGACGGGGCTGGCCGAGCATCTGATTTTACCCCCGCTGTTAAAAAAGCTGCTAAGTTATCAGGTGACTCTGGATCTAAGCCGCTGTCGCTACTTCTATCCCCCTTATGAAACCATGTATCCAGAAGTGGATTTAATGATTGGAATCGCCGCACCCGCTGAGCAGTTGCACAATCAAAAACTCTTTGCCGATGCCATCGTCGCCGCTGGTCGTAAAGGCAATCCATTTTTAACGGCAAAAGAATTATCGCTGGATGACTATATCAAAGCTAAACATGTGATCATTCATGGTGTTCCGGCTGAACACAATCCCATCCTGAATAAGATAGGCAGCCCTGATCCCAGAACCATTGTTATCCGCATGGATGAGTACAGCGATTTTATTCCCATCATAGAAGACAGTGACGTCATCATCACCACAACACAGAGGGTGGCTGATATTTATCAAAAGCGTTATGAAAAAGCACTTGCTGTATCCAAATTGCCATTTATGGACGAGCGCTATGAATTTTACATGTCGTGGTCGGGGCTTGTGGATCAGGATCCCAAAAATATCTGGCTGCGCGAACGTCTATTAGAAGTCTTGAGCGAATCGATTAAGTGATCGTATTTGATTTAAGCTATTTTAGCTAATCGTTGTTTTAAAAAAGTGAGCACCGCTGTAATGGCTTGACTTTCCAATTTAGTTTGTGTAGATTTTCTGCAAATAAAAAATGTAATATCTGTTTTGTCTTTAAATTACATTAAATGCAGAGCTGAAAAGGATGTGGGGCGATATGCAACAGAAACAGAAGGTGACTGGTATTGTTGTTGCCGTGGCAATGATTGCAGGTATGGGGGGATTATTATTTGGTTTCGATACAGGGATTATTGCCGATACGCAATTTCAATTAACGGCTAAGTTTAATCTTTCTGACAGCCTTTGGGGTGTGATCGTGAGCATTGCGGTATTTGGCGCTTTTTTAGGCGCCTTGATCTGTGGGAAGATAGCCGATCGTCTGGGGCGAAAGAATACCCTTATTTTAACCGCCATCGGGTTTTTAGTCGGCACGACAATCTTGGGATTGGCCATTAACCTGAGCATGTTGTTAATCGGGCGCTTTGTGGTTGGTTTTTGTATTGGTGTGGCCTCTTTTGTCTCGCCGTTGTTTATTTCTGAAATTTCACCGAGTCGACATCGCGGCAAGCTGGTGCTGTTAAATAGTATCTGTATTACCGGTGGCGAGATGGTGGCCTTTCTAAGCGGTTACGGGTTGCATTTTAGCGGTGAAGGAAGTTGGCGGTTGATGTTTTTAATCGGTTTAATCCCTGCCGTTATACTTATTCTGGGTCTGATGCGGTTACCGTTTTCACCGCGTTGGATTGCGGAAACCAAAGGAATGAAAGGCGCTCGTGATATTTTGATGAAGATTCGTACCAGTCGTCAGGAAGTCGATGATGAAATTGTGGAAATTGAAAAAACCTTGAGCTTTAAAAGTGAACATTCGCTTAAAGCACTTTTTAAAAAACCGGTGATCCATGTTTTGATTCTCGGTCTTGGGCTTGGCATATTGCAACAGTTTGCCGGCATTAATGTGTTGATGTACTACGGCCCTCATCTATTCTCAAGCTTAGGCGCGAGCGATTCGACGGCCTTGTTTCTGGCATTTTTGCTGGGACTTATGAACGTGTTGTTTACGATTGTTGCCGTGGTTCTCGTTGATTATCTGGGGCGGCGGATACTCTATCTTAGTGGCACGGTTATCACGGCAAGTGCCTTATTTTTATTTGCCTTGAGTGTCTATAGTGGACAGTTGTCCTTGTGGCTGGATGTGCTTTTGTTGTGTCTTTATATCATGGGTTTTGCCATCTCACTGGGATCAATGTTTTGGTTATTGATCTCAGAGATTTTTCCATTACGAATCCGCGGGCTGGCCATGAGCTTCTGTGTTGCCGTTCAATGGTTGGCCAATTTTATCGTCGCTCTATCGTTTTTGCCCTTGATGGACTTACTCGGTGCAGCAACTAGCTTTTTTATCCTGGCATTTATTAATATGCTGGCCTTTTTCTTCGGCATGAAATATTTGCCTGAGACAAAGAATATGACGCTTGAGGCGATTGAGTTTAATGTCGAGGCCGGTAAAAAAGCAAGAGAGATTGGAATAAAAACATCAAAAAGGCGACCTTCAATAACAGCGGTAACAGAATAAAATCAGGAGTGAACAATGCTAAGAATGGGACTTATTGGCGGCGGTCGAATCGGACGTTTGCATGCCTATAACCTAAAACGATATTTTGCCGATAGGGTGTTGATAACGCATGTCTATGATCCTTTTATCGATGATGACTGGGCGGCGGAAAACGAGCTTGTCGTCTGTGACAGTGTGGATGCTTTATTGAATGAGGCGATCTCGGCGGTCTTGATTTGTTCACCATCAAATGAGCATGTTTCACAGATTATAGCCGCGGCAGAAAACAACAAGTCTATTTTTTGTGAAAAACCGATAGGACTTGAGATTAAGGAGATTCAACAGGCGATCGACGTCACGGCAAAGGCTGGGGTATTGCTTCAGGTTGGGTTTAATCGTCGATTTGACCCATCATTCGCCGCACTCAAGAATCGTATGGATGCAGAGGTGGGGCAGCCGCAACTGATTAAGATTACCTCGCGTGATCCTCACTGTCCGCCGGAGCGGTATATCGCGCATTCCGGTGGGATTTTCCTCGATATGAGTATTCATGATTTTGATATGGCGCGGTTTTTGGCACAGAGTGAGGTTAAGACGGTTTATGCCACCGGATCCTGTCTTATCAATCCATCATTTAAGCAGCACGATGATATCGATACCGCGGTTATTCAGCTTAAATTTAAAAATGGGGCACTTGCCGTTATCGATAATTCACGTCAGGCCGTTTATGGCTATGATCAAAGAATTGAGGTTTTTTCCAATAAAGCGGCGCTTAAAGCCGATAATAAAAGGGCACATCATGTCGAATTCTATGGCAGTGATGAGGTTAAAGAAGCCGTTTTTGAAAACTTTTTTCTGGAGCGTTATAAAGAGGCTTATATCAATCAATTTAGCGCCTTTTTTGCCGCCATAGAAAATCAGCTGCCCAGTGCGGTATCGGGTTTTGATGGTCTGGCAGCCGTTGAAATCGCCAAGGCGGCAAGAAAATCATGGCAGTCGGGGCAAGCCGTTTCATTGTCTGAGCATATGGATTAACGCAGGGGTGATTTAATGATGGAGAAAGGCGTTGATCTTATCTGTATGGGGCGAGTCGGTGTCGATTTATATGCCGAGCAAATCAACAGTCCGCTAAAAGATGTAGAGAGTTTCCGTAAGTATCTCGGTGGTTCACCGGGCAATATCAGTGTCGGTGTCTCTCGATTGGGGCTTAAAACGGCACTGTTCTCGGCTGTGGGCACCGATGAGATGGGGCAGTTTTTAAAGTCACAGCTGATCAAAGAAGGCGTTGATACAACGATGTTGATTGAAAGCGATCGCCATCTAACGGCCTTGGCGATTTTGGGTATTTGCCCACCGGATCGCTTTCCTTTGATCTTCTATCGTCATGACTGTGCCGATATGCAGCTTAAAACGGCCCATATTGACCAGGCGATGATCGAAAAGGCCAAAGCATTTCAATTTTCGGGTACCGGCATCTCTAGTGCTTTGATGAGAGAGACGACAAGAGCCGCTTTGATACGTTGCAAAGCCCATGGTGTTAAGGTGATTTTGGATATCGATTATCGTCCTGTGCTTTGGGGGTTGAGCTCGGCTGGAGATGGCGAGACACGCTATAAAAGCGATGAAAAAGTGAGTCGCTATTATCAGGATTTTCTGCCTTTTTGTGATATCGTTGTCGGTACGGATGAAGAGCTTTGCATTGCTGCTGGTGTCGATCATCCGTATCAGGCGATTGCAAAAATACAGACATTCGCTAAAGTCGATGTGGTCTATAAAACCGGTCTTGCCGGCAGCGAAGTCCATCTCTTTGCTTCAAAAGAGATCATAAGCCAGCCGGCTTTTGTTGTCGATGTTTTCAATACGCTGGGTGCGGGTGATGCCTATTTAAGTGGATTATTGCGTGGTCTTTTAACCGGTATGAACTGGTCTGAATCACTGGTTTTGGCTAATGCCTGTGGTGCCTTGGTCTGTGCCCGTCACGGCTGTTCACCGGCTATGCCATCATTCAAAGAGCTTAAATACTTTATCGAGGGCTATAAACAGTTGGGTAAAGCCGTCGTCTTTGATGCTAATCTAGAGCGATTGCACGCCAAAGTGGGGATTGAAAAACGCAATCCTATTGCCCTTTTGGCCTATGATCATCGTTGGCAGTTTGAAAAAAGTGCCGATGAACATGGGCGTGATTATGATTGCATCGCTGAATTCAAAAAAGCGATTTATCAAGGCTTTAAAGTGGTTAAAAGCCGGTATAAAGGCAATCTGTCTTTGGGAGTAATTTGTGATTGGCAATATGGAGCAGATGTGCTAGCCGAGGCGGCTTGTCGTGGTGACCTTGCACTATCGCCTTTGGAGGCGGCAAATAGCTATCTCAGTGAATGGATTGATGAGGATAAAGGCATCGATGAACAGATCTGCCGGCTGCCGGCAACCCAGGGCTTAAAATTTTTATGGCGCTTTCATCCGGATATGTCAATAGCTCAGAAAGCACATCAATTACAGCGCTTGAAGCAGGCGTATCTGGCGGCAAAAAACAGAGACAGACGGTTGATGCTTGAATTGATCGTGCCGGCTGAATACGATTTTAACATCCAGGCGCTCTCACAGAGTATCGAGATGGTTTATCGACAGGGTATTTATCCTCATTGGTGGAAACTTCAAGCCTTATCCAATAGAAAGCAATGGCGACAGTTAGAGGAGATTATTTCAAGGCATGATGTCGATGCGAGGATGGTTGTTTTAGGGGGGTTGGCACGTGAACTTGATGATTATGCGCCGCTGTTTGAGACGATAACTGATCTTGAGAAGGTAGACGGTTTTGCCTTTGGGCGAAGTATCTTCTGGTCAAT
>JBMSHD010000097.1:0-8128 GCA_049416425.1 Francisellaceae bacterium
CAAGGCTACCCGGGTCTACTCGACCTCGCGTTCCGCTCTCCATGTCTCGCAGCGTAGGATAAGGGTAATTGTTTTTACCCACCACATGAATTTCGCTGCCATCGACACAATAGCCGCCGTAGCTGGTCTCGACATAACCACTTGTCGTGCTATCACAAGACATCGCTGAAAATGTCTTTGAAATATCGACCGTTGCCGCAGGCTCATTCGGCAGATACAATTGAAATTGGCTGATTTTATTGTGCGGATAATCAGGAGAGCTGACATCGGTGGCAACAATACTCTGCCCATTAAACGGATAGGAAAGCCCTGTATTTTCGACACGAAGGTCATCCAAATCATAGACAGTTGGCGGAGAAAGGTTGACCTTAACATCACCGGAATCCAGACTCACTGCATTCCCATCGGTATCTTCCGTGTTAACATGAAACGTCACATCCATATAATACCCCAAAGAGAGATAGTTATCGGGATTATCGGCATTAATATAGACCATCAATCCATCGCTACTATCGTCATCGTCTTTCTTGACGGCCTGAGCCACTCCCTGAACATATGCCGTTGAAGTAGTGCTCAAAGAAGGTGAATAATAGTATCCGGTGACGGCATCCTCAGAAGCCACGGTTGAGACCAGATAATCGCTATAATTTGTATCTCTTTTATCCGCTTCAGCCTCATTATTGACCAGCTGTCCGTCTGTGCCTGTAATATCATTCACATCTGAGATTAGCGATACACCGTCTTTTTCTAAAAGTTCACTGTTAACGGCTGTTGGATAGCTGAAATCAGCCGTAACATCATCCTTATTCAAAGGCAGAGAAACAACACAATAAGCCCATGTATCCGGGTTATAACCGGCCGCCGTTACACTGAGTTTGAAGGGCCATTGATCTTTACCATTGGTATAGAGCATGGGATTGTCATCATTTACCGTGCTGCTTAGCGCACTGTCTATACCCGAAGCTGAGCTCACCGTCAGCTGATAGTCACATTCATTGTTGTAACAGACGCAGTCATCACTTGCACATAAACCGGCTATTGGGTAGAAGAACGCGATACCAATAAAGATTTGAAATCGTTTAAATTTTAGCATGCCTATTGTATATAATTTATGAATTTAATAGCTCATATCTTAAAACATGACGGTCATGAATCCAGAACGATTCCCTATAAATTAAGTAAGCTTTACTCAAAATAGTTTCATTTCAGCCTTTTATAAAGTTTGGTTGTGTTACAGTCTGACATTACAATTTTCAACTTACAGCCAGAAAAATGAAATACACCAAACCCTCTAAACGAATTCGTCTGTGCGTTGTTTCAATCAGCCTTTTTGTGCTGCCTGCTATTACTATGGCCGATACTTTGGTGCTAACGGCCGATTCAGGGATAAGCTCAGATAGCCCCCCCAATGATAGTTATCCCATGCTTTATACCAATGGCAAAGATCAGTGGGTTTTCAAAGTACAGCTGCTTGATGACAGCAATAATCAAATCGCCATCGATCCTGATAAACTCACCTTCAATGCGCAGTATCCATCGGCACCGGCTTATGATGAATTGAATAAAACCATTGATAGTACCGAGGCAAACCTCACGGCATTTGGATCCTATATATCCAGCGGTTATTTCTACTCACCCAATAATTATACTGATAACGAACCGGGGAGCGCTTATCTCACAAACAGCCTGGATAAAATCCTCTATTTGAGTGTAAACGACACAACGAATGCACCACTTGGTGCGGCGGTTAACTTTTCGGTAAGCTATGATGATGACGATGAGGGCGTATTGACTACAACACCGATTACCGTGTCGCTCAGAAAACCCATTATCTATAGTCTCAATGACCTTAAAATCACGGAAGCCAGTGACAGCCTCTATCCATTCAATGGTACACAAGTCAGCACCAAAGATTACAGCTATCAGGTCTGCAGTAAAGATCATACGCAATGTGTGACAGAAACCTATAACTATTCTCATGAGCGCATCGCCAAATTCCAAGTCAGCCTAAATGGTGATAAGAATGCAAGCGTCGATGTCTCACCAACCTTTGCTCTGACCACGGAAAACACCGATGTCTCATCGGCTCCTGACAATGTCAAGCTTATCAACACCACACTCGATGCCGGTGACACTTACACGCCATGGCTCGATGAGGACGGCAATGCCAATGTCGATGATGGCATCAATGCCGATATTCAACCGGATGACATGAGCGATCAGATTGAAGTCATGACGTTTGTCAGTGCTTTGGATAAAGACAACATTCGTAACGGCTGCTACGGAACAGGATGCAATAATATCGCCATAATCTCCAGCAAGCAGGAGGCGCCACAGGGCTATTTTTATTTAGCCACCGGCGGTCGCAGTGATGATGATGACAATAAAACCACGATCATGGCACAGCTGGTCATGAACATCACCGACAGCTTAGGCAATAGCAGCAGAGTTACCCTGCCTATTGCCGTCAATAATTATCATTATTTTACCAATGCCATCTACACCTCCAGCGCCTCAGATGCTTATTCCGATGAGTATCCAGCCATGACCGCTTTTGATTCAATTATATTTCAAGACTGCTCACTACAGGCGGCTTCCAGCTACACCGATTATAAATTGATTTGCTCGTATTGACGCTCAAACAAATGAAAGGAATCGCATATGAATAAAAACCTAAAAAAAATCTTCTCCACCACATTGATGGCGTTAGCCGGCGCGTCAACCGCACAAATGCAGACTGACCCGTTAAACAGTCAAGTAAGCTACTTGTATCATGATGCAACCGATAATGTGGTTGCCAGCAACGACAGCAATAGCTTGAATCATTTATATCGCTATACCGCCTATGGCATGGTAAGTGATGCGTTCAAGCAGAAGCAAACCAAATCGATAGACCCCGATGAAAACAGAATTCCACTGCAAATCACAGAAAATGCCTTTGGCTATACGGGGCAAAGACAGGATTCGGCCACGGCTCTTATCAGCATGGGTCAAGGTTATCGTAATTACGACCCCATCATCGGACAATTTGCTAAAGGCGACTCGCTATCTGCCTTCAGCGTTCATCATACCTATAACGGCTTTGCCTATGGCAATGCCAATCCGATCAGCAACAGCGACCCAAGTGGTCATTTTTCGCTAAACACCTCAAGCATTCTCGGAATCACAGGCATGGGTATCTCACTCGCCGCTCCTTTTCTGATGCCCATTAATCCGAGCTTAAGCACAGGTTTACTCATAACCGGCGCCGGGCTTAACGTCGGCTCATCGATATCGATCCTCAGCAAAGCCTCAGCCACTCAATTAAGCGGTTATGCTGTTTCCACCGTTGGCATGACCCTATCCACGATTGGCATGTTTTCAAGCTCATTTGCTCTGCAGTTTGGATTAAGCACTCTGGATAACACTTTGGAAGGCGCCGCCATGCCGATGATGCAAGGAGAGGGTAAATTCTCTTTCTCATCGAGCTGGAAATCGGCCGTCGCTGGCCTGCCTTATGCGCTAACCCTGGGGCTGACTTCGGCCTTGATTAACAGCAAGATGTTCGATGCCATGGGGAACCATCAAATTGAGGCGCTAACAGAAGAAAGTAATATAAATATAAGCAAAATGAACATCGCAAAAGCCTTTGCCTTGGGGGGAGCCAGAGGTGCAATTGGTGAGATCGTTCGCTACGAGACCTACAATCGCATTTCTCAACGGCTTAACAATCAAAGCGAAAATCTCGGTAATTTGACGATCAATGCCGCGCTTGGTTTTGTTACCGGAGGCACTACCTATCTAGGTGGCTATCTCACCAATATGTATATTAAACCTCAAGCAGGATTTGGCTCAAAATTTGACCTTCCCATTGAACTGTCCACTGGTATATTCAACTACGGTTGGCCTCAACAGTACACGCTACCAGAGCTTGAAGACAATCTGGAAAGAAGATAAGCCTTTTAAGGTTAATGGCCAGAAAGCCAAGCATACAATACCTCTTTTTTAATGCAGAGACGCCACAAAGCAATCTCTACGTGGTCAGTGTGATATTGGCAATAGCACTGACGGATTTTGCCTAAGCACATACGATTTTTGCTGCGCTTAAGATAATCACATGGATCCTCGCCAAGCGATGATGACGGTTGGTTGTTACACCTAAGTATGCCTTTCAAGGAAAAAGGGAATTTATTTCAGACACACTCCTAAATTCATTCACATTGCACCCCAAAAATGCTCTATATTTCCAGTTTCAAGCCCCTTTCGTAGACCCAATGCTTCATGACAACCTGGGCACTCCATAATACCTAATATTTCAGACTCGGAATTGTTATTTCCACTGAAGATCATATAAGCAATGGATGATGGGACATCCTGGTGTCCTATAGGATGGGTCTCATCAGAAAACAATGCACTAAACTCTTCTTTCAGTTGATCTATTGGAAAGTTGAAATAAGTTGCTAATATTGGCTTTACTCGCTCCAGATCATCATCAGGTATACGATCGTCATCAACATATATATTCCAGACTGTCTCATTGTGAGCAATATTCGGAAGATCACCCGCCGATGACGAACCATCAGAATCAGGAAATGCCAAATTCGGAAGATCTCCCGCCGAAGACGAACCTTCAGAGAAAACAGATCCTGACTCGAGAAATTCTAAAGTTAGCACATCAATCAACGCTTCATCAGTTACAAGTCCCACTGCGTCCTCTACAAGTCCCTCCGCGTCCTCCACAACAGCACCCTCATTATTTAAATGAAAAAACCTCCTAAATGAATCATGACCACTGGGATCCTGATAAACCAAGGGATTAGCCAATGCAAAACCAAATCCGTTTCTTGTATGCTGACCGTCAAATACAGACAGGCTGTCAGACTGCATAAACTGCCCAACAACAGGATCATAACTGCGATAGCCATTACCAAAACCCATAAAACCCGTGCTGACATCAAGCAACTGATTGCTGTAAGAAAAACCATTATTGATGATAGTCATCACCTCGCGATGACTATCCGGATCAGCCCTATGACGCGGTTCTTGACTCAAGGTTGTACGCTGACCATAAGCGCTATACTGATACAATTTGAGGCCATTATCACAAAATGCGCTACGATTGACTCCTTTGTTTTGTGATAGAACCAACACGGTATTTTTGAGCGCATCTTCGTAGCGATAGCTGATATTGCTCGCTTGCGCAAAACCATGGATACTTACAGCTGCCACAGCGGCACAAAGCGGAAGCATTCGTTTTCGTATTGTGTGTTGTCTCATGATAAAATCAGCTGTTATCCACAAGAATATTGGCAAGCCCCGGCATAATATAATTGGTTTGATTTCCCTGCTTCTGATCAACCAGCTGATGCATGCCATTTTCATCCGTCTGGCCACTGTAATAGAAATACACCGGTACATTATTCATGCTATCGGAACTGTTCAAAAGATTTGAGCGCTCTGAGGCCATCTCGCCACCTGGATAATAACTATAACTGACATCAACAGGGTTGACTGAATTTGACGTCGATGTCATTGCTATCATCTGATTGAGCGTGTTATAGCTATACTGATTGCCATAGGGATCCTGAATGATATTGCCATTGTCATCATAGCGGTAGTCACCACTGCTATAATGTGCCTTGAGCGAGGTTTCATAATCATAATCACCACTGTGATTGATATTCAACAGCCTGTCGGGATAGCCATCGACTGTGTCATAATTATAATTGGCAAGATCATACTGACCATTGGTATAGATTGTTTTGACCGTTGATATACCACTATTCATGGTATAGCTAAAATACTGCGCCTTCATGGCACTGCCAAAGGCATCCTGAGGAAAAAGCGATTCATCCCCACTGTAGCTGGCGCTCTCAAGCTGATTGAGTGCGTTATAACCGTATAGGGTCGTCACTGTCCCGCTGTGATCGGTGATGTTTGATACCATCACCACTTGAGAGATGTTACCGCCAGAATTATAGCTGTAGCTATAACTGAGGCTGACCGTGGTTGGGTCAACACCGATGATGATCTCAGCGACGCGTCCCTGCTTATCATAACTGTAATAGCTGTTCATGCTATTATCACGAAGAATTGCCGAACGTCGACCATAATCATCATACTGGTAACTCACGGTATGCGTCGCTCCTGAGCTATCTGTGACGGCATCAGAAATCAATCCATTGACTCCGTACTTGTAGCTTTCACTCATGCCATCTGAGTCAGATTTGCTCAATAACTGCCCGCTGTTTGGATCATAACTGTAGTAAATGCTATAGCCCGCACCACCTTCAGGTGTCGTTGTGACACTGCTGACTTTGCCGCTGCTGGTATAGGTATAACTGACGCTATTGCTGCCATTATCCACCTGTTTAACCTGAGCACTGTTGGCATAATAGCTGTAATTGATATTGCTCGCCAGGCTGCCTTTTTTCAAAGATTCACTGGTGCTGGCTGTGGTGGTTTTCTGCTGCAATCTGCCCACTGAATCATAGTCATATTGTGAAGTCTGCTTTCGATAATCCACACTCTGTTTTATGCTGCCATCGGCATTGTGATCCGTCGATGCTTCATAAACGGCACTGTCATAATTCGTCAGGGTATCCCCCAGTGGATTAAACTGCCTGACACCCAAAAGCTGGCTGGCTGATGCCATCTGCATACAAAGACTGCCAAATAGTAAAACAATGGTTTTTTTATTATTCATCTCGATCATCCTTACTGACATCTAACGTTTTGACACTTTACTTTTATGTATCTATCGATAGTACCGAAGTTTGCTTCCGGTTTACAATAAATCCCAGGTCTTTGAGTGTTACCTACCTAAGTCTTTGATATCATCCACCTCGATCCCATGTTCATAGATGACAAATCAGGATAATCAGACAATGGAGTAAATCTTAGTTCGAAGTCCCAGTTCCGAGTCGCTATAAGTCTTAGGTCATTATTACTCTCTTGAATAAAAAAGTTTGCTGTGAATGGTTTTGAAGTCCATAAACGGAATCTCTTAGTTCCTGCATCATACTCTGCCGCATAATCACTCGTTGCATTATTAGTGAAAAATACCAATCCCTGCTGCTCAGTTAGTAAACCAAACCGCTTCAGTGATGATTCCAGAGGTTCTCTACCTAATTGGAAATCGCTCCAAGGTATGGCTTGACCTTCTTGATGTATATACGGTTGTACCTGAGACGGAAGTTCATCTATTGTTTGGTTTAGAGTACCCATACGATTTTTATCCGCAGCAAACTGCTCGGGGTTTGCTCTTATTGTCACATCATTAATTTCGTTCCAGTTACCTTCATTCAACTGAAAGTCCAACCTTGTAACAATATCAGCCGTCTTACTCGCGACTACACTGAGCATAGCCATACCTAGTGAAAGACCACCTGCCACCGTGGAGCCAATCGTTAGCTGTTTTTGTAAATGGTGCAAATGCGAATTTGAACTGGCAAGCTCTGCGCCTATTCCTAATATCCCTGAGGCTATACCCAACCCGGCGCTGATAGCGGCAAACGGTGACTGTGCGGCAGCCAGCATTCCTACCCCACCGGCTATACCCACTGAATTCAGGGCATAATTTGCCCAGCTCGGCATTTTAAAATGGCCACTGGGATCGCTATAGAAAACCGGATTACCAGAGACATAGCCCATCGAATTATTGGTTTGCTTGCCGCTGAAGCTTGTCAGACTGTCGGCTTTCATAAACTGCCCAACAGCTGGATCATAGGCTCTGTAGCCATTTCCCATCATGCCTAACATGGTGCCAGGATCCTGACGCTGTGCTCTATAGCCGTTTTGATTATCCGCTATATCAAGCCCCTGGCGTCTGTCATCGGGATCATTAACTGACGCGCTATTCATCAGATCACTCTGCATGCCATAAGCGCTGTATTGATATAAATGGGTAATCGCGGCTCCATCGTTTATTAAAACCGTGTTTCCCATACCATCATCATACTGATACAGCATGCTGTAGCCGCCATTTATCATGGCCAGACTGCCAATCAATAGTGCAATCGATTTTCTTCGAATCATGTGTCTCTCACTTATTTTTTTGGTTATTTTAGCGTTATTCGTAGACCCCCCTCCCTTCCTCCCCCTTAACACAAGGGGGAGGAGACAAACATTCCCTCCCCTTGGGATCAAG
>JBMSHD010000098.1:0-8091 GCA_049416425.1 Francisellaceae bacterium
GATTCGTATGAACAATATGAATACAATAATGGGAAGTTATTTTGAGCGCGTTCCTGTACAATTTCACCCTGAGAAATCGGCAAAGGTGGGGCAGCGAATTTTACAGAACTTTATAACAGGAGCAAGGAGATGACGATAATCCCGGCGATTGATTTGATTAATGGACAATGTGTGCGCTTGAAAAGGGGAAATTTTGATGAAGTGACGCATTATGAGCCCACACCATCTGAGATTGCCAGATCCTCTCAACAAGATGGTGCTAAACACCTTCACATCGTTGATCTTGATGGTGCAAAAAGCGGTAAAACACAACAGTTTGCAACCATTGAAACGATTCGCCGTCATTGTGATTTGATGATACAGGTCGGTGGTGGGATAAGCGATATCAGTGATATGGAACGTCTATTTAATCTTGGTATCGACAGAGTCGTTATCGGCAGCCTGGCGATTAAGAATCCAGTGCTTACACGCCAAGCTCTTAAACGATTTGGCGGGGATCGTATGGTGCTGGCATTGGACGTTCGCATTAAAGATGATCACGCATTTGTAACTACCTCAGGGTGGCAGAAAACGGAGACACTGTCATTGGATACGGTGTTATCTTTTTACCAACGGGATAAGATCAAGCATGTTTTGTGTACCGATATTGACAGAGACGGGCTGCTTGAAGGGCTGAATCTGGATTTGTATCACCATTATCAGAAACGCTATGGTCATATTTCCTTTCAGGCGTCAGGAGGTGTGGGCAGTCTTTTAGACCTAAAGAGGCTTAAAAAAATCGGTGTTCCTGCGGTTATTGTCGGCAAGGCCTTATATGAGAAGCGATTTACACTAAAGGAGGCATTGGCATGTTAGCGCATCGAATCGTGCCTTGTCTGGATGTATTAAATGGCAGCGTGGTCAAAGGGGTTCGGTTTAGAAATCATCGTATCATCGGCGATGTTATCACTCTGGCTCGTAGATATGTCATGGAGGGAGCCGATGAGCTGGTATTCTATGATATCGGTGCCAGCGCCAATGGCACGGCGCTATCAATTCAGCAGATTGAGGTCATGGCTGCCGATATCACTATTCCTTTCTGTGTCGCCGGTGGCATCGACAGTGTTGATAAGGCTAAAGCCATTTTGAATGCTGGCGCCGATAAAATTTCCATTAACTCACCGGCGCTTGCCAATCCAAACTTGATCGATCAATTGGCGTCGGAGTTTGGTCGGCAATGCGTGGTTGTGGGCATCGACAGTAAATATGTTGATGGTAAAGCCGTTGTCTGTCAATACACCGGTAATGTGGCTAAAACTATTGAAACGCGGAGAGCCCCGCTGCTATGGGCAAAGGAGGCTGAGGATCGCGGTGCCGGTGAGATCGTATTAAATTGCATGCATTATGATGGTGTTCGATCCGGTTATGCTGTCGACCAGCTTCTGGAGATGAAAGAAGCGATTAGGATCCCGTTGATCGCATCGGGAGGTGCTGGCACGATGACACATTTTTATGCATTATTTTCACAAACTGGAGTGGCTGGGGCACTTGCTGCCAGCGTTTTTCATGACCGGATTATTGAAATTTCAGTACTGAAGCAATATTTGCATGATAATGGTATCCGTGTTCGTTTGAGTCATTGAAGGAGAAAACAGTCATGGTAAAACGGGATTTGGCCGAAAAGATAGATTGGCAGAAGATGAGTGGACTTGTTCCTGTCATCGTTCAATGTCATCAAAGTGCGCGAGTGTTGATGCTTGGCTATATGAACCAAGAGGCGTTTATCAGGACCTGTGACAGCGAAAAAGTTACTTTCTACAGTCGTTCAAAGGCTCGATTATGGGTTAAGGGTGAAACCAGTGGTAATACGCTTAAGCTCATCGATATCGGGCTTGATTGTGATAAAGATGCCATCATTGTGCTGGTCGAGGCGAAGGGACCGACTTGTCATAAGGGATCTGACAGTTGTTTTGATATCGTCTCTGAAAATACAGATATTCTCATTGAGCTTGAGAGAATCATCAACAGACGTAAAGATGAAAAACCAGCAGGAAGTTATGTGGCGAATTTATTTGAAACAGGGCTGCCACGAATTGCGCAAAAAGTGGGGGAAGAGGCGGTTGAAGTCGTTATTGCATCGATGAAGGGGCAGAGCGATATCGATGAGCTTAAAAATGAAAGTGCAGATCTTATTTTTCACCTTTTGGTATTGCTTAGTCAATGTAAGGTCGGATGGAGTGAGATCTTACAGATTTTGGAAGACAGACGGTAACGGCGTGTTTTTGCATGCACCGATATATTGGTTGATATAGACATAGCCAATAGTGGGTTTTCGATGACTTTAAAATTTGATTTGTTTTCGGGCAGTCATGCGACGCTTGTTTTCAATACGTGATAAGACGTAGACACCGAGGATGACACTGGTGGAGATGATGGCGATCATCACCGTGGCTAGAGCATTTATTTCAGGAGTCGGTCCGTTTTTAATGGTGGAATAGATATACATCGGCAGTGTTGGATCGGATGAACCGGCGACAAAAGAGGTGATGACAAGGTCATCGATAGACAGGGTAAAGGCCAGAAGAAATGAGGCAATCAATGAAGGAATAATCTGTGGCAGGGTGATGAGCAAAAAGGTCTTGGCGGGTCTGGCACCCAAATCCATTGCTGCTTCTTCTATTGATCGATCCACACTGGCGATGCGAGCCTGCATCACGATAGTGACATAGGCGGTACAGAAGGTGATATGCGCCATGATGATGGTGATAAGGCCACGATTCGGCCAGCCAATCAGGTTTTGCACGGAGGCAAACATTAAAAGCAGAGAGACACCCAACACGATATCCGGCAGCACCAGTGGCGTGATGACCATGCCATAGAGAAAACTCTTGCTTCTAAAACGCTGAAAGCTGGTCATGGTATAAGCGATAATGGTGCCTAAAACGGTGGCACAGAACGAGGCGCTGATGGCAACCTTAAGGCTGATAATGGCGGCTGAGATGATATCAGAGTCCTGCCACAATGCTCGATACCAGTCAACGGTAAAGCCGCCCCAGAGATTGATAATGGGAGAGGCAGAAAAAGAAAACAGGATAAGAATAAAGAGCGGGATATAGAGGAAGATAAGACCAATGATTAAGATAATATTGCTGTAGGTCAGTCGTCTAAACATGATGAAAGTCTCCCATTAATAGGCGCGTTGGCGGCGTTGAATGCGCTGCATCCAGATCATTGGCAGCAGCAGCAGTATCAGCAATATCACCGAGATGGCCGCCGCCATTCCCCAGTTATTAGCCGTGAAAAACTCCGCCCAGATAACAGGTCCGATCATGACACTGTTGAGTCCGCCCATAATCTGTGGTACGACAACTTCGCCAACAGCTGGAATAAATACGAGAAGGCTGCCTGCCAGAAGTCCTGGCATCGATAGCGGCAGCGTGATTTTAAAAAAGGTGCTGATGGGTCTGGCGCCAAGATCGGCGGCGGCGGCGTTTAAGATTGGATCAAGTTTGATTAACGTCGCATATAATGGCAAGATCAGAAACGGAAGATAACAATAGACCATGCCCAGATACATCGAGAAATTGTTATAAAGCAGTGCCATGGAGGGCAGCCCCAGTTTCATCAGAAACACATTGAGGCTATGATTGCCTAAAAGCGTTACCCAGGCATAGGTTCTAAGAAGAAAAGAAGTCCAGTAAGGAATGATGATCAGGATTAAAAAAAGCTGCTGGCTGCGTTTTTTCATGCGTGACAGTGCTAGCGCCATGGGATAACCAATGAATATGCATAAAAGCGTTGTGATTAGCGCAATCTTTAAGGAGTCGTATAGGGCAATATAGAATAGCTCGTTGCTAATGGCAATGAGATAGTTTGATAGGTGAATGAAAAATAGCAGGGTCTCATTCTTGTAGTTGACTAAAGCGGTGAAAGGGGGTGTGCCATCGGCAGGCAACGTGAAGCTGATTCCTAATACAAACAAAAATGGAATCAAGAGAAAGATCAAGAACCATATCATTGGAATACCAATGATCAATCGATGCTGCCAGCGCTGAAATCTATCGTGATTGAATAGGCGTCTCATGAGTATAATACCATGATGCTGTCGGATTCCCAATGCAGATAGACCATATCACCCCAGGTCGGGTGGTCGGTGTGTCTGTCGACGTTAAAATCGGTAGCACGAACGATCTTGTCACATTGAGTTCTAACATGATAGGTTGACAGTCCGCCTATATAGGCAATGTCTTCAATTTTTCCCAGTATACAGTTAACCGGATTGTTCGGCTGATAGTCTTTCGGTGGAATTTTTGAAATCATGATTTTTTCGGGTCTAAGCCCTATCCAGATCTGCTGTCCCTCTACACCTTCGATCTTGCGCTGAAGTTTGAAAAGGGACTTGGATTCACCAGAATCGATGATGCTGTAGTCATGGCTTATCTCGGCAATGGCACCTTCAAAAATGCTGCTTTTACCGATAAAATTAGCCACAAAACGGCTTTTGGGAAACTCATAGATCTCGGCAGGTGGGCTCAGTTGTTCAAACCAGCCTTCCGACATAATGGCGATACGACTGGCCATGGTCATGGCTTCTTCCTGATCGTGGGTTACCATAATAAAAGTGGTTCCTGTCTCTTCCTGAATATCCACTAGCTCAAATTTCATCTGGTCACGCAGATTTTTATCCAAGGCCGATAATGGTTCATCGAGTAAGATCAACTTTGGGCGTTTTGCCAGGCAGCGGGCTAATGCGACACGCTGGCGTTGTCCTCCTGAGAGCTGATGGGGTTTTCGTCTGGCTAAGTGCGCCATTTTGATAATCTTCAAGGCGCTGTCTGTTCTGGCTGCGATTTCTGCTTTTGGCAGTTTATCCTGCTTCAGACCAAAGCGGATATTTTGCTCTACGGTCATATGAGGGAAAAGTGCATAGGATTGAAACATCATATTAACAGGACGTTCATAAGGGGGGGTGTGTGTCATGTCGATGCCATCGATGAGGATCTTGCCATCGGTGGGCTGTTCAAAACCGGCTAACAGGCGTAGCAGGGTGCTTTTGCCGCTGCCTGAGCTGCCGAGTAAGGCAAAAAATTCATTGGGATAGATATCCAGTGAAATGCCATCAACGGCGGTGTGGCCATCATCAAAGCGCTTTACCAGATTGCGTATGCTGACCAGTGGTTTCTTATTGGATAGTTGCTCCATCGTGCATAAATCCCCCAGGGTTATATGGTTATCATTTCAATACAGACACATCGTGATTTTATGTCTGTTTCTGTTGGGACCTTGCCCCTCGCGTTCAGGCTGATAGCATAGTCAAAAAATCAATAAATAGAAAGCATTAATTTTAGCAGGAACGGCTTTCTTGTGTTGGTTGTGCTGAGTGAATTTAAGTAGCAGAGTTATGAAGCATGACATGTAGTGATATAAAATTCTCCCCATTTTTTTAATGTCTCTAATATGGGTTTTAGTGAAAGCCCTGTACTTGTGAGGGAGTACTCGACTTTTGGGGGCACGATTGGGTAGACGGTGCGATTAATAATCTTCAGTTCCTCCAACTCTCTTAACTGTTTTGTTAACATGCGTTGCGTGATTTCCGGAATGGCGGATTGTAATTCTGAAAACCGGCATGTGCCGGTCATTAATTGTGTTAAAATAAGCAGCTTCCATTTGCCGCTTAAAATACAAAGTGTAGCGCCCATGGGACAGTTTGGTTGTATGGTTTTCATGCGTATTTCATAGTATACAAAATGTAAGTATAGCTCATTTATGTAAGTACTTACAAATAAAAAGTTACGCTGATATAATGAGCCTCAAATTTTAAAAACAAGGTTTTATATTAAAATGAAACGATCAATTTTTTCGTTATTGTTAGTTGTCTTTATTGATGCAGCAGGCATTGGTATTCTCTTTCCTATTTTAAATAATATTATTATGAATACCCAGGTTGATTTTCTGCAATCGCAAATAAGTCTGTCCCAGAGACACTTTTATTATGGGCTTGTGGTTGCTGTGTTTTTCTTGTGTTGGTTTTTTGGTGCAACCTTTATTGCAAAAGCATCCGATGAGCTGGGACGCAAGAAAGCATTAGTTATTTGCCTTGCCGGGATTTTTGCAGGTTATGGTCTGACGATTCTGGCCATTAAGCTTAAAAGTCTGAGTCTTTTGATCCTGGGGCGTGTTTTAGGCGGTTTAACAGCAGCGAGTCAGCCAGTGGCTCAGGCGGCTATAATCGATTTGAGTGATCAGCATAACAAGACGAAAAACCTGGGGCTTATCATGTTTGCATTCTCACTGGGATTGGTTGCAGGCCCTCTTTTGGGCGGATTTTTATCAGATGAACACTTGAGCTTATATTTCAATAATGCCACCCCGTTTTATGTGATTCTGGTGATAACGCTGATTAATCTCTATCTGCTGAGACGTCATTTCAGCGATTCACGTCAGTACCAGGGGAAATTAAAATTAAATCTTGTCGAGATGGTGACGCAATTTGTGCCGATGTTTAAATTAAAGCAAGTTCGAAACCTGAGTCTGGTTTTTTTCATCATGCAGTTGGCATTTAATACCTTTTATGTCTTTATTCCTGTGTTCTTGTTTCAAAAATATGGTTTCAATACCTTTAAAAATAGCCTGATGATGTTGGTATTGGGGCTTTCAATGGCGGTAAGTACGGGGTATTTAGTGGCAAAATTGCAACCCTGTCTTGGTGATCGAAAAAGTGTGGCTATTGGGTTGATTGTGATGGCTGTTTCGCTTTTTCTATTGATCACTATTAATAATGCCTATGTGCCATATTTACTGGCGATTCCAGCCATGTTGGCATTTGGATTGGCTTACACCAGTATGTTGTCATTATTTTCGCATAGTGTCGATGAAAGCAGACAAGGCTGGGTGATGGGTATCACCGTCTCTCTTTTTACCTCGGGGGCCGCCTTGACCTCTTTGTTTGGTGGGTGGTTGATGACGCTTGATATCAATGCGACGATGATTGTGGCTATATCCGGGTTTGTGGTGAGTTTGCTATTGATTGCCATCTTGCATATCGATGTGTCTGAGCAAAAAACGGCTTATGATTCAGCCAAGTAAAAAAAGAGCTGGTGATAATAAAATATCGAGTGAGATAATAGCTGATCATGGATCATTAAAACAGCTCAACCAGGGATTCAAATAGCTGTCTGGCATAGTTTTTATTGATCTTGCACAGGCGATACTGTGCCTTTCTTTCACAATGAATCAAGCCGAATTCCGTTAATAGTTGCACATGCTGAGAAGTGACTGATTGCGACAGATCAAGCTTATGCATAATCATATTGATCGTCACACCGTCCTTTTCAACATCAAAATGCTCGGAATAAAAATTTTTCTTAGGCTCGATTAGCCACTGGATGATCTTGAATCGATCCGGATTTGACAGCCGCTGCGAGACATGGAGAGCGGAACGCGAGGTCGAGTAGACCCGGGTAGTCTTGCGCTGTAAACAGCAAGCGACGTGCCGTAGGCGCCAGAGCGAAGTCTGTGAAACAGCTTGTACCCAAGGCGTAGAGTAGAATCGGAGACAGTTGCCTGCTCGGAATGAACGCAGTGAATTTGTGAAGGTATGCTGGCGAGGCGGACGTCCCGGGCAAAATTTATGCCGCCGAGGATAGCCGATTCGATTTTGTATATGGATATACAAAATCTATTATGAGGCCCGAGGCACCCAGGAATTTTTCATGAAAGTTAAAACAGGTGTATTGATCTTCATGCCAGGTAAAAGCTGCGCCGTTTTTGGATTGAAAACCAGCGGATTTAACGACATCGATAAGATCGGCCTGTTCAAGAAAATGCATGCATTGTGGCAGCAGACTCTCACCGATGGAAAATCGAGGAAAATGCTGGCGCTCAATAATCGTAACTCGCCATCCTTTTTTAAGCAGCAAGCTTGCGGCAACGCTGCCGGCGGGACCTGCTCCAATTATAATTACATCACAATCCAGATTCATGTTATAATATACCCCATTAGATTTATAGCTGCTATATGGTAACGATAGCGATAATTAAAGTAAATAAGATAAATGTATACCCAAGTTGGTAAGTTGAAATCTTAGAAGTCAGCAACCATAAGGGCTTAAA
>JBMSHD010000099.1:0-7874 GCA_049416425.1 Francisellaceae bacterium
GATTTTGTATATGGATATACAAAATCTATTATGAGGCCCGAGGCACCCAGCATCATATCAGCCAGTTCTTGCTCGGTAGTTTTAATGTCTTTCGCTACTTGCGAATACGTCACCGCGTATTTATCAGCAAGGGCCTGTACTTCGCTGGTCAACTCTGAAATCACGACGCTTGGCATGGCAGCAAGCTCTTGGCTTAATGGCTCGATCCATTTTAGGTGCAGCAATTCGTACACTTGCTCATCGCTTAACCCTTCGATGGTGGTTTTCGTTTTTAAGTGCAGGGCGACTTGTGCTTCTTTGACCGCTTTTTTCAGAGCTTTTTCTTCATCGATGAGTTTATTAGCCTTAATGATTTTTGCTTTATAACTTTCTTCTGGCTCAGGGCTGTCGGCTGAGAACTTAGTTTTGGTCTCTTTTTGCTCTTTTAGGAAAGCTTTCGCCGCCTTGGTGACTTCGGCATTGGCAAAGCCGTCTTTGCTTTCTTTTACCGTGTCTTGCTCTTTGTCTTCTTCGCTTAGTGATTCGAGTATTTCTTCCAGCGAGCTGGCGATTTCGACAAGGCGGTTTTCTTGTTTTGCCAGTGCCGCTAGGTCATCGCTCAAGTAGGTTTGTTGTACTAAATCAAATGGCATGATGTGGCCTTTCCAGCCATCTTGTACTTCGGTGTCTTTGCCCTTAACCTTTTTAACCACGATATTAGGGTCAACTTGCTTAGTGGCGGCGAAGCCTTCGGTTTGCATCACTTCCAAATCGGTACTGATAACTTGCCATTGGTTGTTTAAAAACTGATAGGCCTGGTACTTGTCGATGAGGGCAACGCTGCTTAAGCGTGTGAATAACTCGGTGCTTAATTCAGGCTCTTGCTGGTTACGGTTAACATCTTGCCAGCCTTGAATAAGTGTATTGTTCAAATAGTCATCAAAACCAGCAAAAGCTTGGTTATAAGCACTGATAAATTCGATGACTTGTGGATGCAGGGTAATGGTTGCATTAACGTCTCGTTTGGCAATAGCTAATTCACTGTAGGCGGCAGACTTGGCCACAAACAGCGCATCATGCAATTGCGGGAATGATTGCCAATATTGGTGTAACTGCGCAACTTCGCTATTTGGGATGCCGCCGAGCATAGTGGCGTGTAAATCCCAGCTTTCAGCCGCTGGTGACGCATCTACATAACGGGGTATGTTTAAGTTGTAGCCATTGTCGCGCAGGGTTTGCTTACTCACCACTTGCGAGAATTTTTCGATGCTGTCGCGGTTAATGACCGCATCAACAATGCGCTTGATGTCACTGGCTTGCAGTTTATTGTTTTTACCTTCTTTAACAAAGTGCTTGGAGGCATCCACAATTAATACGTCATTGTTTTCACGCTTCTGCTTGAGCACCAAAATAACGGTAGGAATACCAGTACCAAAAAAGATGTTAGCTGGTAAGCCGATAATGGCATCAATGTGGTTTTGCTCAATCAGTTGCTTGCGAATTTCGCCTTCTTCACCACCTCTAAAGAGTACGCCGTGGGGCAAGACAATGGTCATAATGCCATCGGGTTTTAGGTGGTAAAGGTCGTGCAGCAAAAAGGCAAAATCGGCTTTGGTTTTGGGCGCTAAGCCAAAACGCGAATAACGTGGATCGCTGTCTTTAAAACTTGGGTCCCACGCTTGTGAGTAAGGCGGGTTAGAGACGACCGCATCCACATACAGGGCATGATAAGTACCTTGCGGGTCGTTTTCATCAAAGTATGGCCAATCGTCTTCTAAGGTGTCACCGTTACGGGTTTTGATGTTGCTGGCTTTAATGCCGCGCATGATCAGGTTCATACGGGTCAAGTTATAGGTATTGGCTTTCAGCTCTTGGGCATAATAGGTAATGCTGTCTTTGCTTTTGGCGTATTTTTCGACCGCTTCACCAATATTAATCAGTAACGAACCCGAGCCCGAGGTTGGGTCGTAAATCTCGATGGTGTCTTTGTGTTTTAATTCGTGGGCGACGATGTGCGACATCAGTACCGAGACTTCATGCGGCGTATAGAACTCACCGGCTTTTTTACCGGCATTGGCGGCAAATTTTTCAATCAGGTATTCATAGATGTAACCCAGTACGTCATAGCCTTGCTTACCGTTCATTGGGATACTTTTGATTAAATGAAGTAAGTCACTAATGGCTTTAGTACGTTTACCCGCGCTTTCACCCAGTTTGCTAAGACCCGTTTCGAGTGTGGTGAAAATACCTTCAAACAATTTTTTGTAGGTAGGAGAAATCAAACGACTAAAGGCGGATAGCGCATCGCGCACGTTGGATTCGTCAAAATCGGATTTAAGATCGATCCATGTAGAAAATAAATTATCATAAGCAATAAAGTAACCTAAATTGTTTTGTATAAATTCAACGGTTTTAGGGTCGCTTTCATTCAGGTATTTGATGTCTTCGCTACTCATGTCTTGTGTACTGACAAACTGCACAAGTTTCTCACTTAAATATTTATAAAAAATAAACCCAAGGATGTAGTCTTTATATTCGTTAGCTTCAATTTTTGACCGCATCTGGTTAGCTGATTCCCAGATTTTAGCGGCGAGCTGTTGTTTGTTCATATATTATTCTTCCTTTTTTAGAATAAAATGTTCTCTTGATCCAAAGTTTCCGCCTGTATGGTGTGCAGAGGAAATCAGGATACATATGTATTCGTACAATTGTGAAGGTTCTTCGCATGGTCAACAATTTTTCCAAAGTGCTGAGAGATTGTGTCAAACTGTTCACACTGATGTGACTTTATGAATTGAAATGTCATGATAATTCCAATTTTCATCTTTGAAAACATCTTAATTTAAAAAAATTATAACCCATATAAGATCACTACAAAATGTCTTTAACTCGACTCCTGACATTTTGCTTTTAATCTTTTAAAGAAGGGTGGATTAGTAAAAGCCATTATAGTTATTGGTATATCGCCGTTATTGGTATATCGCCGTTGTATCGTTATTAAAAGCAGGTTAAGCTATTGAAATTAAGCATAATTGTTAGAGATCATGATGACTGCACAAAGATTACAAAAGCTTCGTATGTTGATGAAGCAAAAGCAATACGACTATTACCTTGTACCATCGACTGATGCACACAACAGTGAGTATGTTCCGAAACAATGGCAGAGAAGACCGTGGATTTCAGGGTTTACCGGCAGTGCCGGAGAGGCTTTGGTCGGTGAAAACTGTGCCTTTTTATCTACCGATGGACGTTATTTTTTGCAGGCTGAGAATGAACTTGATCCCGATTGTTATCAATTGTTGAAACAATCTGGCTATCGCTCCGAGATCGATCAATGGCTTGAACGCCATAGCCGCCCATCTCAAACGCTGGCGCTTGATCCTGCAACCGTGTCGATTGCCAGAGGCAAAGCCTTGATAGCAATGATGGATAAAAACGGTGGTCATTGTGTGTTTGATGACGGCAATTTAATTGATAAACTGACAGAAGAGAGCAATATTTCATTACCTAAATCGGTGTTTATTCAACCGCTTGAATATGCCGGTCAAGAGCTTCAGGCTAAACTGGCCGATATTCGCGCACGGATGAAAGATAAAGACGTCGACACACTGATATTGAGCGTATTGGATGAGATCGCCTGGCTGTTGAATATTCGCGGCCATGATATTGCGTTTAATCCGTTGGTGATAAGTTATGTTATGATTAGTGCGTCTCAGTGTCGATTTTACGTCGCCAGAGAAAAACTTGATGATACGGTTTTAAGTTATCTTCATGAGCGACATGTTGAAATTTGCGATTATGAGGCGATTAAAAACGATATGGCTCAGTTGACAGGACGTTTGTGGCTCGATGATAAGACGGCTAATTTTGGGCTCTATCAGCTGATAGCCGATGATTGTGAGCTTTATTTTGCCCAATCGCCCGTGGTATTGGCTAAGGCCTGTAAAAATAGCACCGAGATCAAAGGTGCTTTTGAGGCACATAAGAAAGATGCCGTTGCTGTGATCTCTTTTTTGGCGTGGTTGACAAAAAACTGGCGTCAGGGTGTGGATGAGTTGAAAGCCGAAGAGGTGCTGTTGCGCTTTCGCCAGATGCAAGATGACTTCATGGGCGCCTCTTTCGATACCATAAGCGGATTTGCCGCAAATGGCGCCATCATCCATTATCGCGCCGATGAGAAAACCAGTAAGCGTATCAATGATCAGCATCTGTATCTGCTTGACTCGGGTGGGCAATATCGCCAGGGCACGACCGATATCACCAGAACCATTCATCTTGGTGAGCCGTCTTCTGAGGAACGTAAGCACTATACACTGGTATTGAAAGGGCATCTGGCGCTCGCTCGAGCCAAATTTCCAAAAGGTGTCAAGGGCGAGCAGATCGACGCGTTGGCCAGAATGTTTTTGTGGCAAAATGGGCTTGATTATCGCCATGGCACAGGTCATGGTGTCGGCAGCTTTTTGTGTGTTCATGAAGGGCCGCAGCGGATTGCTCAAGCTGTTAGTGATCAGCCACTGATGCCAGGCATGATTTTAAGCAATGAACCGGGATTTTACCTTGATGGAGCCTATGGTATTCGCATTGAAAATCTGTGTCTGGTGACAAGCGATAACAAGATCAGCCACAATGGATTTGGTGATTTCTATGGATTTGAAGATTTGACACTGGTTCCTTATGATAACAAGTTGATCGATGAGGATATGCTGACGGAAGAAGAATTGGCGCAGCTGAAAGCCTATTACAGCCGCATAGAGCGTGAAATTCTGCCGCTTATTGATGATGAAGCGATTCGACTTTGGCTGTTAGATGCGTTGAATCTTGAGATTTTTGACCAGGCTATTTAAACAGTTGCTCGCCATCGATATTGGAAGCCGTGGCGATGACTTTCAGGCGGTGAAGGGCATCGACCTGAATCTGGCGTACACGCTCACGGGTTAAACCGATTTGATCTCCGGTTTCTTCCAGCGTCTTTATATCGTAGCCTCTAAGACCAAAACGCATGGCCAAAACGGTGCGCTGGTTATCGGTCAGTTGATCGAGCCACTTGTCGACAAATTCGGCTGTCTTTGTGCATTGATGGATATATTCCGGGTCGTCTGTATTATCGTCGGCAATGGTTTCCATGAGGTTGCGATTGGAGTCATCATAGACCTCATCGAGTGAGTCCATCTGCACAGTTGAGGATAGGATTTTTCGGATATCTTCAACGGGTCTGTCGATAAACTCGGCGATTTCTTCAGGAGAAGGATCATGGTCAAGTTGTTTAGTTAACTCGGCGGCGGCACGCAGATAGACATTGAGCTCTTTTAAGACGTGAACCGGAACTCGAATGGTGCGTTGATGATTTAAAAGTGCCCGTTCTATGTTTTGGCGAATCCACCAGGTGGCATAGGTTGAAAAGCGCCAACCTAAATCCGGGTCAAATTTCTCAACGGCACGAATCAGGCCTAGATTTCCCTCGGCGATCAAGTCCAGAAAACTTAAGGTTGAGCCCTTGGGTTTGTATTTTTTTGCCATTTTCACCACGAGGCGCAAATTGCTTTCGATCATGACTTTTTTTGCCTCAGGATCACCCTTTTGACATTTTTTGGCGTAATAAACCTCTTCTTCTTTTGTCAAAAGTGGTTTAAAGCCAATATCGATAAGATACATCTTAGTGGCATCAGCCTCTGCCGCGGAAAAGTCTCGAGAGAATTTCTCAAGCTCATTGGTGGCTTGATCATCATCGTCGCTGGTGTCATTTTCATCTTCGGTGGCGGAGAAATTTTCCTCACCGTCATTCAGGGTAAAATCATCATTGTCGTAGACATTTTCCGTTTTATTCATTACTAAATCTCCTTATTGTCTTAAAACATTCTTCAATATGACACTCCATGTTGCCATAATTTGAATTTACCACAATGAAATATATATTATCTTGAACTGTTCAAATTTTAAACTTCCATGGTGTTAAATTATGACAGAATATCTGGAAATAGCAATGAGATTATTGCCTGTTTCAACGTGTTTTAGCGATATTGAAGGCTTTTTTGCCGATGTCTGTACGATGGAATTCATGTTTCCAGTGGATATTTGATACCAGAGCATAGGCTCTATCGAAGGCTTCTTCAACGCCGTTTCCTAATGCCGTTGCCGTCAAAACGCGACCACCATTGGTGACGATATGCCCTTCTTTTTCAGTCGTGGCGGCATGAAAAATTTTCAAATCGGCATCGTTTTCATCGGCGTGTAATCCACTTATGACTTCGCCTGTTGGATAGCTCTCTGGATAACCGGCTGCCGTCATCACCACAGAAAGAGCCGTTTTATTCGACCATAGGCAGCGGTGTTGTGCCAGCGTTCCTTTAACAGCCGATAAAGCCAGCTCCAAAAAATCGGATTGCAGGCGCATCATAATAGGCTGTGTTTCAGGGTCGCCGAAGCGACAGTTAAATTCAAGGGTCTTGATTTCGCCAGAAGGCAGAATCATAAGGCCGGCATAAAGGAAACCTTTGTAGTGATGCCCCTCCATTTCCAGCCCTTTTAACACCGGCAGGATAATCTTGTCCATGGTGGCTTTATGAATATCGGCGGTGACAACAGGAGCAGGAGAATAGGCGCCCATGCCGCCGGTGTTTGGGCCTTTGTCGCCGTCGCATTTGGCTTTATGATCCTGAGAAGAGGCCATTGGCAGAACGGTCTTACCATCACACAAAACGATAAAGCTGGCCTCGATACCATCGAGAAACTCCTCGATGACGATTTGGGCACCGGCTTCACCAAATTTATTTCCGCTTAGCATATCTTCAATGGTATGATTGGCCTCCTCTAGAGTCTTGGCGATGACAACGCCTTTGCCGGCAGCCAGTCCACTGGCTTTGATAACGATGGGAAAACGCTGGGTGACGACATAGTCTTTGGCCTTTGCGATATCGGTGAAGTTTTGATAATGTGCCGTCGGAATTTTATGTTTTGCCATGAAGTCCTTGCTAAAGGCTTTGGATGACTCAAGTTGAGCGCAGTAGCGAGTCGGCCCAAGACAGGCAAGCGAGGCCTCGTTGAAGCGATCGACGATACCAAGGCTTAGTGGCAGTTCGGGGCCGACGATGGTTAGGGCGATATTGGTTTCCTTGGCAAAAACAATAAGCCTATCGATATCGTCAACGGCAATATCAACGTTTTGAACCTTGTTTTCCCGCATCGTTCCTGCATTGCCAGGGGCAACATAGATGGTGGTAGCCAGTGGCGATTGTGCGAGTTTCCAGGCCAGTGCGTGTTCGCGACCACCATTGCCAATAACCAGAACATTCATGTTTTATTTCCTCGAATTTTGGGGCAAAACTAATTAGACTGAAAGTGTATTAAAAAGCTGGGATGATGTATACCTGTATGTGTGCAGAATTTAATGAATTGGGTGCCAAAATGCACCAGAGTATCAAAAACGATGATGCTAAACTGGCGGGAAAATCGATCATGATTATGGCTGGTGGCACCGGAGGGCATATCTTTCCGGCGCTTGCCGTAGCCAGAGATTTAGGTGATAAAGGCGCCTCTATTCGCTGGCTTGGCACGCGTTACGGTTTGGAAAAAAAACTGGTGGAAGGTCTCTTTCCCATCGATTATCTGATGGCTCGAGGTTTGCGCCGTCGAGGAGTATGGCCTAAAATCAAGTTCCCTTTTCAGTTAATGACCACCATTATTCAGGCGCTATGGTTGTTTAAGAAACACAAAACCAGGTTGGTTGTCGGATTCGGTGGTTATGCCTCAGGTCCCGGTGCGCTGGCAGCCAAACTCATGGGTATGCCTGTGATCATTCATGAGCAAAATGCGCAAGCCGGCATGACCAACAGGATGTTGGCAAAGATCGCGAAAGAAGTGCTGGTGGCTTTTCCGACGCGCTCTTTCGATCGCAACCG
>JBMSHD010000100.1:0-7850 GCA_049416425.1 Francisellaceae bacterium
AAGCCCTTATGGTTGCTGACTTCTAAGATTTCAACTTACCAACTTGGGTATAAGGTCGTTGATGTTTTGTGAAAGGTTAAAAAAAGAAGGTATTACTGAAGAAGAGGCAAGCTTAGTCAGAGAGCGGTTAATGGAGGAAAATAGGTTGAAAGAGCTTAATATTATGGCTCATCCACTGATTGCATCTTTGTTTGCAGTGTCAATTGCAGTAATGGGGGCTATGTTTGATAAGCTTAGCTGGCAGCCTTTAGCGATGACTTTAGCGTTGTTATGTTTTATTTTGTGGTTTGCTTTTCACTATATTATTGCCTTTAGGACTAAGACAGCTAAAATGAATGATTTAATATTATTTTTGATGTGGTATAGAGATTATTCAGCTAATCCTTTCCATGCCTCTCCACTTTCTGTTGCAGCTGCTCGAGAAACTGTTGAACAAAATCAATACGCTCATAAGCCTGTATAAGTGGTTTTTTAATCAGAAGTTTTTGATCTTTGGAAAGTTGAAAATCACCAGGCTGCATCTGCACCAGTATGATTAAGGCAATCGGATTAAATGGCAGTGGGGCGCTAAATTCAACGCGTCCTCCCTGAGAGTGAATCTCAATTTTTTCAATGCCAAGCTTTATGGCCTGTAGCTTAAATTCGGTGACTTTTAAGAGATGATGTGCGGCTTCAGGCAGCTTGCCAAAACGATCAATAAGCTCAATTTTTATATCTGTCAGCGCTTGCTCATTTTCGGCTTCGGCGATGCGTTTATAAAAGCTTAAACGCGTATGCACATCAAAGATATAGTCATCGGGCAAAAGGGCTGGAATTCTAAGCTCAATCTGACCGCTTTGATGGAAATGGGTGATCTCAGTAATATTGAATGCCTCACCGCGTCTCAATGCTGAGATGGTTTTGTTTAAAAGATCCATATAAAGATTAAAGCCGATGCCTTCCATGTTGCCGCTTTGCTCTTTACCTAAGAGCTCACCGGCGCCTCGAATCTCCAGATCATGACTGGCTAGCATAAAGCCGCCGCCGATGGAAGCCGTTTGTGATATGGCCTCCAGTCGTTTTTTGGCATCTTTGCCCAGACTTGCCTCAGGTGGCGTCAACAGATAGGCATAGGCCTGATGGTGAGAGCGGCCGACTCGCCCTCTTAGCTGGTGAAGTTGCGCCAGCCCAAATTTATCGGCGCGCTCGATGATGATGGTATTGGCATTGGCGATATCGATCCCGGTCTCAATAATCGTGGTACAGATCAGCACATGATGGCGTTTATGTTGAAAGTCAAACATGATCTTCTCGAGTTCACGCTCGCGCATCTGTCCGTGAGCTGCGGCAATTTTAAGCTCAGGAAAGGCGGATTGTAACTCTTCTTGTTTGGCAAAAATAGTTTCAACCTGATTGTGAAGGTAATAGACCTGACCACCTCGTAAGGTTTCACGCAGAATTGCCTCTTTGATCACCGAGTTGTTTTGCTGGTGAATAAAGGTCTTTACCGATAGCCTTTTTGCCGGTGGCGTTGAGATTACCGATAAAGCTCTGATTTCCGAAAAGGCCATATTAAGCGTGCTGGGAATCGGCGTGGCGGTCATGGTCAGAATATCGATATTGGCACGCATCGCCTGCATCTTTTCTTTGTGAGCGACGCCGAAACGATGCTCCTCATCGATGATCAAAAGGCCAAGATTGGCAAATTGAATCTTGTTGGATAACAGTTTATGAGTGCCGATGATGATATCGATCTGCCCCATTTTAAGTTGGTTAATAATTTCATTTTGCTGTTTTGCCGTATTAAAGCGCGATAGCGCTCCGACGTTGATGGCCATATCGGCAAAACGATCCTTGAAATTATCGTAATGCTGTTGTGCCAAGAGAGTGGTTGGCACTAAAACCACCACCTGTTTATTGTTGTAGACGGCCATAAATGCCGCTCGCATCGCCACCTCGGTCTTGCCGAAACCAACATCACCACAGACCAGCCTGTCCATCGGTTTTGGTGCGATCATATCCTTCATGACTTCGTTGATGGCGGTCAGTTGGTCTTCAGTCTCTTCAAACGGAAAGCCCTCACAGAAGGCCAGATAAGCATTCTCATCAAATCGGTTACCAAAACCTTGTTTTAGTTCTCTCTCGGCGTAGATATGTAATAACTCGGCGGCAACATCACTGATCTTTCGTGCGGCTTTTTCTTTTTGCTTCTGCCACTTATCGGTACCCAGAGCATGCAGGGGAGCATGTTCTATGTCGGTGCCGCTGTAACGGCTGATAAGCTGAAGATCGTTAATGGGTACATAGAGTTTCTGCTCTTTTTGATAACCAATGGTCAAAAACTCGTTCTCACCGCTGCCGATATCGAGTCGAGTCAGACCAAGGTAGCGACCGATGCCATGCTCAATATGAACAACCGGGCTGTTAAGCGTCAACTCGGATAAGTCCTTAAGCATGGCGCCTTGTCGTTCTTTGTATTTTTCCTGTTTTCGACGCTGATACAGTGGCATGTGATGGGAAAACAGCTCTTGCTCGGTGATAAGCACCCATTTTTTTGTTAATATAAAACCTTCAGACAAGGGTGTGATTGTCGCAAGATAAGGTGCATTACTGTCCATGGCTGCCTGCCAGCTATCGACAAGCGTAACATGGATATCAATCTTGTTTAAATGTTCGATTAAAATTTCACGACGTCCGGCACTGTCTGTGGAAAAGATAACCTTGGGTAGCCTGTGATTTTTCAGGAAATCCAGAAGTAATTGATAGGGCTGTTTGCGCTGATATTGCACACGAATATCATTAATCGGTAAAACCGGTAACGCATAAGATTTGCTTTTGGTATGAGTCAGCCACTTGATCAATCGATAAGGCTTCAGCTGTTGATTCAGTGCCTCATCTGACAGATAGAGCAGTTCGGGTTTTAAAATGGGGTGACTTACATCATAGGCCAGCTGTTGATAGCGAGCGTTTATGTCTGTATTGAATCTAGACCATGCCAGTGAGGTTGATTCGCTTATATGAACGCCGGCATCATGAGGGAGATAGTCAAAAATAGAGGCGGTTTCTTCATAGAAAAACGGTAGATAATACTCAATACCACCAATGCTGTTTCCGGCCATGATTTCACGATAAATCGTCGTTTGCGTGCTTGGGTCATCGAAGTGATTCGACCAGTTGATGGCAAAATTATCGAGACTTTTTTTATCGAAAATAAACTCTTGAGTCGGCAGAATCTCGATGTTGTCTATGGGAGCCCTGGAGCGTTGAGTGTCGATATCAAACGCTCTTAAGCTGTCGATTTCATCATCGAAAAGATCGATACGATAAGGCGAGTCGGCGCCCATAGGGAAAATATCGATAATGCCGCCACGAATGCTAAATTCACCACGAGAGAGCACCTGGTTGACAAAGTGATAGCCGCCTCGCTCCAGATTTAGCCGCCATTTTTCAAGTTTGATATGATCGCCTTTTTTAAGCCTGAAACTGTATTGAGTGATAAAGGCAGGAGGGGGAAGTCTTTTCATCAAGGTGCCGGCGGCGGTGATCAACACGGTTTTTTCATGACTATGGCTCAGTGAGTATAAGGCTTTTAGGCGTCGTGAAAGAATATCCTCAGAGGCGGAGAAATGATCATAGGGCAGGGTTTCGAGATCTGGAAAATAGAAAAACTCATGATCAGGCAGAAGATAGTCAAGCTCAAAGCTGAGGCGTTCGGCATCCTGAGCGTTATCACAAATAATAAACTGAAGACTGTGCTGATGCTTAATATATTCAGCCATGGCGATGCTTTTGGTGCCAGGCAGGCAGTTGGAATAGATGTGGCGGTCATAAGTCAAAGGAAATGTGGAGCTCGTCATCAGACTCATTTTAGCTATTGGTAATGTCGAAATATTCTATACCGATTGCAAATATTTTGCCATGCTACTGGCAATTAAAATCAAACTCTGGTATCTTAGAGACCTTACTGCACCCGTGGCTCAGCTGGATAGAGCGTTGGCCTCCGGAGCCAAAGGTCACAGGTTCAAATCCTGTCGGGTGCGCCATCATCTTAGCAATGCTTGTGGTTATGGAGAGGTCGAACTAAGGCTTTTCTTATCGCACACTGAATCGAAGGCATCATTTAAGTTTAGAAAGAGTTTTAGTGGTTGATTAATGATTTTTAGGTCATTTATTTGTGGTTCATCATTATTGGATGAAACTGGCTCTGAGACAGCATTTGACTTGGATTCATCCAGAGAGTCACTAAAGCTACTGTTCGATTTGTGAAGGGATTGGGCGTAAAATAGATTTTTGTCAATGACTGGTTTTGATGAGTGATGAAGCGTATCTCCATGATTTCTTTGAGAAATGGAGAGAGGGCTGTGTTTTATTTGTCCTCTGGACTTTAGATTGTGTATTAGGTGTGAATTCAATAAGGCTTTTGACTCTGGTGTTAGTTGATTTGGATCAATTGGTTTGCCGAGATGGCCATCTTCATATGCTGTACGCGATGACTTAAATCGTTTTTTCTGTGGTGTGCAGGCTAGCTCTAAATTGCGTTTCAACTGACTGTAACCCTGTAAAACTTTTTTGCTATTTGGTGTAAAATGAGCGTCATTTTTTTTGATATTTATAGCTTCTATTTTAGGATCAAAACGAGCGCCAATTCCACGATTAACACCTCGGTTACCGGGGTTAAGATTACCAATTGCAGAATTCAAATAGGATATGATTTTACCAAGATTTTTATCTGATGTATTATTTTTATAGATGTTGACAAGATTAACAAGACCGGGTTTATCTGCAATTTTATTATCGGCTAGTATGAGATCGCAAAAATTAAAAAAATCACTTTCTGAAAGCTGATTATCACTCCATTCAAGCACACATTCCTTAATTTGATGATAAGAAATACGATGGCAATTATCAAAAGGTTGTTTGATGCCTTTTTGAGTTAATTCTTTGACTTTTTCAAGATGGTCATTTTTAGCCTGGGTATTAAAATCAGGGCGTCTGGGAATATTTCTAGGCATGAAATCCTGTTTATAAGATCATATTTTTGTCACAATATTAAAGGTTTTGTTTGAGTAAGTGAAGAACTGTTTTCGTATGTAACTGAAATCGTGAAGCTAGCTATTCATATGGCCATGCAAGCCTTGAAATCAAATAAATCATGTTCATTTCATGCTGAGTATGATGTGTTATGATCAGCCATGAATCAATTGTATTTGGTTGACAATGTCCTGTATGATAACGGAAGCCATTAATCTATCGCATCGAAAAAATGGAAAATCGTCGATTTAAACTAAAAACCAGCTACAAACCCGCCGGTGATCAGCCCAATGCCATCGCCTCGTTGACAGAAGGTCTTAAAAAAGGGCTCAATCACCAGGTGCTTTTGGGGGTGACTGGATCGGGAAAAACTTACACCATTGCCAATGTGATTGAAAAAGTCCAACGTCCGAGTCTGATCATGGCGCATAACAAAACGCTGGCCGCTCAGCTTTATTCAGAGATGAAGCAGTTTTTCCCTGACAATGCCGTTGAGTATTTTGTCTCTTATTATGATTACTATCAACCCGAGGCGTACGTGGCGGCCTCGGATACCTATATTGAAAAAGACTCCTCAATCAATGAACATATCGAGCAGATGCGATTATCGGCAACAAAAGCCATTCTACAGCGTAATGATGTCATTATTGTCGCCACCGTCTCGGCGATTTATGGTCTGGGAGATCCTGAGCAGTATATGCAGATGCTTTTGCACCTGAAAGTCGGTGAGGCGATTGCTCAGCGGGATATCTTACGTCGTCTGGCTGAGATGCAGTATAAACGCAATGATATGGATTTCTCAAGAGGAACCTATCGGGTTCGCGGTGAAGTTATCGATATTTTTCCGGCGGATTCCGATAAAGAGGCAATTCGTCTGGAGCTGTTTGATGATGAGATCGAATCCATTTCCGCTTTTGACCCTTTAACTGGAAAGAAGCGCTATAGCATGCATCGAACCACAATCTTTCCGGGAACGCACTATGTGACCTCAAAAGACAGGCAGAAACTGGTGGTCGATGAGATCAAGACGGAACTCAAAGAGCGCATTGGCTATTTTAATGAACACAATCGGCTGCTTGAGGCACAACGCCTTGAACAGCGAACCTTATATGATATCGAGATGATCAATGAGCTGGGCTATTGTACCGGTATAGAAAACTATTCGAGACTGCTCTCTGGACGGGCGCCTGGTGAGCCGCCGCCGACCTTAATGGATTATCTGCCGGACAATGCCTTTGTCGTCATCGATGAATCTCATGTCACGGTGCCGCAGATCGGTGGCATGTATCGAGGCGATCGCTCAAGAAAGGAAAATCTGGTTAACTACGGTTTTCGACTACCATCGGCATTGGATAATCGCCCCTTGCGTTTTGAGGAGTTTGAACAATTGGTCAAACAGGTGATTTATGTTTCGGCGACGCCGGCGAATTACGAGAAAGAACATGCTGAGAATATTGTCGAGCAGATCGTGCGTCCAACCGGTTTGATCGATCCGAGTGTTGAGATTCGGCCAGTTGCCATTCAGGTGGAAGATGCCTTATCAGAAATTCATAAAGCCGTGACAAACAATGAGAGAGTGTTGATCACGACATTAACCAAGCGTATGGCTGAAGATTTGAGTGATTATTTATCAGAGCAAGGCATACAGGTCAGATATTTGCATGCCGATATCGACACCGTGGAGCGGGTTGAGATTATCCGGGATTTACGGCTGGGAACCTTTGATGTGTTGGTGGGTATCAATCTATTGAGAGAAGGCCTGGATATGCCGGAAGTCGGCATCGTGCTTATCTTTGATGCCGACAAGGAAGGCTTTTTGCGCTCAGATCGCTCCTTGATTCAGACCATCGGGCGAGCGGCGCGTCATGTCAATGGCCGGGCGATTTTATATGCCGATGTGATCACAGGATCGATGGAGCGGGCATTGGAGGAAACAAAACGGCGACGTGACAAACAGATTGCGTATAATGAGGTGCATGGCATCACACCTCAATCCATTATCAAAAATATCGATGATATGTTGGATTTTGCTCCTGAAAAGGTCAAAAAGGCGGCCAGTGATAAAAAACGCATCAAGATCAACGACATCAACGCCGATACTATTTTGGGTGAAAAGCAGGCCATGACGCTTATTAAAAAGCTTGAGCGTAAGATGAAAACTCATGCGACAAATCTGGAATTTGAACAGGCGGCAAGCCTTCGTGATCAGATTGATGAGATAAAAAAGCGGTTTTTATTTTAGAGATTAGCGGCTGAAAATATCACTTTGGCTGAAGAAATAGGCGATTTCAGTGGCGGCGGTATCTTCGGCGTCTGAGCCATGGACGGCATTGGCATCGATACTCTCGGCAAAATCGGCACGAATCGTGCCGGCTTCGGCTTCTTTTGGATTGGTAGCACCCATTAGCTCACGATTTTTGGCGATGGCATTGTCACCTTCTAAGACTTGAATCATCACAGGTCCTGAGCTCATGAAGCTGACTAAGTCTTTGAAAAATGGACGTGCTTTATGAACGGCATAGAAACCGGCAGCCTCTTTTTCAGATAGGTAAGCCATCTTGGCGGCGATGACTTTAAGTCCCGCTTTTTCAAAACGTGAGTAGATTTCACCGACGACATTTTTTGCCACGGCATCGGGTTTAATGATAGAGAGTGTTCTTTGAATGGTCATGGTATTATCCTTATTTTAGGGTTTAAAAATATCACGATGAGTATACCCTCAAAGGGGTTAAATGCAAGAATTTTTCCACACTCAGCGATCATTAATCTCGGCTAAATTAGTATTTTACTGAAAACTCCCCATTTTTAATAATTGCCTCTTGAGGCAGTGATTTCAATGT
>JBMSHD010000101.1:0-7462 GCA_049416425.1 Francisellaceae bacterium
TGGAAGATATTTCGCCATGAAAAAAAGGAAGTTATTTTGCGCGCGTTCCTAAACACTTGTGCTAAAATTAAAAGCGTTAACGTAGAGGCAGATAAAGCGCTAATCTTAATCAAAATCCAACAACAAACCAATAAGGATAACTATCATGAATGCAATGAAAAAATCGATGATTGTGTTCACAGTGGCGGCAATGATGATGGCTGGTGCCTTTGCATCTGACCAGAACACGATTCAGGATAACAATGATAATCAAACCAAAGCGATGAGCCTAGATCAGAACAATAGCCCACAGGATATGCAGACCACTGACGATACCAGTAACCGTGCCTATATCGGCAGTCAGGATGCCGATATGCAGCAGGAAAATCAAGGCTACAGTGATGATCAGAATGAAGATTCAAACGAGCAATATGATGAAGATCACGATGATGGTAGCTCACAAACAATGAGCCAGAATAATGAGAGCCAAGACGATGCCTATTAAATCGTGAATATCAGCTGCGTTCCGGCTCACGATGTTATGGAAAAACGCCCATGCAAATGTTTAATGACACCAAAGAATTGGCGCAAAACGCGCAACTTGAAAAATATCAGGTTAATTTCTTCCAGTTTTTCAATCCTTGAAGATAAACCGGCAACACCTCTGTTGACACCACTTGTGGATGTTCATGATAATAGCTCAGAATTTCTGGAAACATAAACTGGGTATCCGGGCAGTAATGATCGATATCGATCTCCATATTGCAGCCGGCAATTCTATCGCCGACAATGAGATCGGACGGCTGGGTATCAATGGAATCGATCTCCTGACAACATTCATCAACCGATAACAGCCGACCACTATCATCAAATTCAAAATACCCGACATAGGCATCTCCCATACGCGCATCGAGCAAAACGGTGATGCGATTGACATGATGCGTCCAAAAAACCTGATGGGCAATCGCCGAGAGACTCGAGAAACCAACCACAGGACAGTTCAATACATATGCCATGGCTTGAACCACTGCCGCCGAGAGACGAACGCCAACAAAACTGCCGGGGCCTCGACCATAGGCTATAAGGCCAAGATTGCTTTTATTGACTGAAGCCAGGGTTAAAACCTCGTCGATCATATTAAGAAGCCGCTCATTATGCTGCCGCGGCAAATCTTCGGTGATCGTGTAAATCACATTATTTTTACTGAGCGATACCGAACAAAACTGCGTCGAGGTATCTATCGCTATTATATTCATTGTTAACTCTTTTTTCGTTTAAAGTCCCTGACCCAAAATCGCGCCGGATGAAGCTGTTTTAATAATGGGTAAGAAAGTGGATACACTGGTGCCTTTGCAATCATTGTCGCAACTATTTCTGCCGCCAGCAAAGAGGAAGCCAGACCTTTTGAGCCAAAGCCACCACTGACATAAAGCCCGTCAAGATAGTCATTATCTGTCAATCGAGAGGCAGGATAGCCACAGGACAAGCCCTTATAATACTGTTTCTTGAAGTGATCAAAATCACCCATTGCTCCGATAATGGGTAGATGATCCGAGGTCACACAACGCGTCGAGACTCGCCCAGATTCAAGCGTTATCCCTTTCACCGATGATATCATCTCAGATAGCATATTCAGGTTTTCTTCATGATCATGAGCACGAACCTCAAGTCCTGTATCCGTATTTTTGCGATAGGTCGCCCCTGTGATCTGTATCCCATGAATGTTTGGCAACAAATATCCCTTATACATGATGATCGTCTGGCTGCCAACGGGTTCTGTCAATGCTGAGATCTGTCCTGAGGCTGGAAACAGTGGAATATCACGGGTATAAGGCATCGTTTTCATGCCACTGCCCGAAGCGATGACGACCGCCTGATAGCGATGTTTCTGACCGTTTAAAAGCGTAATTTGCCACTCATTATCAACCGGTATGATTTCCAGCACCTCACTGCCGGCTCTAAATCTACTATATCCTGCTGCAGCCGCAAACAGTGCTTTGCAATATGAGACCGGAGAGACGGCCATTGCCGTTGGATAGTAGGCGGCCGGTGACTCAATGGCAATGCCGGCAATGGCTGAAGCTTTATCGGCGCCGATCAGTTGGACAATATCATCATTGAGACAACGCCGTTTAAGCAAATCGGCAAAATAGCGCTGTTCCTGTTCCGTCTTTAACAATTCCAAGGCTCCACATTCAATATGAGTGACATCGGCATGCTGTTTTATAAACTGTCGAGTTGCCAAAAATCCACTGGTATGAAAGGTTTCTGAGGCATTTTGATCTTTGTTGAGATAGGGTCGCAAAATACCAAAAGCATTGCCTGAAGCCGCTTGAGCCAACGATGCTTCTTTGTCAAAAATATCCCCAGCAATTTTGTATCGACTCAAGGCATAAGCGACCGCCATACCAGCCATTCCTGCACCGATAATGGCGACACGATCGGGGATGCAAGATGGTTTCGGCAGAGAAAAATAAGGCGTTTTATGAGGAAGCGAGATGCCGCTTTCCTCTCCCTGATAATGTCCGTAAATCATCTGCTTCTTTCTACCGAAGCCTTTTGTTTTTTCAACCTTAAAACCAGCCGCTTCAAGCCCTCTTCTGACCTGGCCTGCTACCGTGAAGGTGGCAAATGTGGTTTGCCGATGAGATAATCCGGCCATCCCTGCAAACAAAACATCAGACCACATATCAGGATTTTTAGCCGGAGCAAACCCGTCCAAATACCACGCATCAACACGAGCCACAAGCCCTTTGATCGCTTTGACAACATCGGTAAAGATCAGCGTCAGATCAAGATCGTCAGCCAGACTCAGGGTGATTTGTCCCTCATAGCGCAAAGGATAATACGCAAGAAGCCTCTGCACCAATTTTTCCAATTCGGGAAAACAGGCTAACGCCCTAGTCAAATCAGCACAATCAAGCGGATATTTCTCAATACTGATAAAATGAAGTCGACCCTCTCTTTTGTTACAAGACAGCCATAGCTGCCAGGTCGCCAGAAAATTAAGTCCTGTACCAAAACCAGTCTCGGCGATAACAAAGTGCTGCCCTGTCTCTAGATCCTCAAAGCGGTTTTTGAGATTATTATGCGCCAAAAACACATGACGCGACTCAAACAATCCATCTTCCATTGAAAAATAAATATCATTAAAGATGCCAGAAACCGGCACTCCATCATCGCGCCAGCGTAATAAATCATCCGTCATCACATTAACGATTCTGAACGGAAACCGTGTGTCGACTTACCGATATCAGTTTTCCGACTTCATTGCTAATCTCAATCGACCACACCTGTGTGGTTTTCCCCAGATGAAATGGACGCGCACAGGCTGTTAAAACACCGGATTTAGCCGGACGCAAATGGTTGGTGTTGATCTCAAGACCAACACAATACTGCAAACGGTTATCAACGGCATAATTGGCCGCCGTCGAGCCGACCGTCTCGGCAATCACACAGGAAACCCCGCCATTCATGATTCCCAAAGGCTGCTTGACTTTATCGGTAACCGGCATCGTCGCCTTCAAATAATCTTCCCCAAATTCAATAAATTCAATGTCGAGAAAGTCAGCTAAGGTTCCTCTGCCGCGCTCATTTAATAATGTTGTTGATATTTCACTTCTCCAAATTGCCATCACTTTTCTCCTTTAAGCACCAAATAACTTCATACCCTGTTGTTTTCGTTTCTGTTCCGCTCGGATACGTCTGGCGGCTTTGGGATCAATGGTCAAATCCCGATAGATTTCAACGCGATCCCCCTCGTTCAGCACCCGATCCAAGCGGATAAAACTGCTGAAAATTCCAATCTTGTTTTTGCCTAAATCAATCTCTTTAAAATCATCCAATACCCCAGAGACTTCAATTGCCTCGTTGACCTTTGTGCCTTTTTTACAATCAAGCCGATAACATTTCTGGTCTTCAACACCACAGTAGATGACTTCAATTTTCATCGTGTTGCACCATAAACCACTTTCGCTCGCTGACAGAAGGCATCAAGCATGGTATTGGCCAGATTATTGAAAACCACGCCAAGCGCCATACCAATGAGACGATTAGAAAACTCAAATTCAAGGTTTAAGCTGACCTTGGCCGAATCATCACCCAAATCCATAAAATGCCATAATCCGCTTAAACGCTTAAACGGCCCTTTAAGCAGGCGTATTCGAATTTCTTCACCAGGAATCATATCATTATGGGTGCCAAAATCAATTTTGACACCTCCTTTGGCAATTTTAAGCGTTGCCTTAGCCTCTGTTTCTGTATGCAGATGCACATCCACTGACTGGCACATTGGTAAGAACTCGGGATAGGCATTGATGTCGTTAACAAGTTCATACATCTTCTCAGCACTGAAATGAACGAGCGCTGTGCGATGAATTGTTGTCATAATGTTTCTCTTAATCGACTTTCGTGTGTTAAAATCCTGTCTATTGTAACGCTAATTCAGCAAATTTCAAATTAGATGAAGAAAAACAAAGCCGCAAATAGCAATTTAATCGCCAAAAATAAAAAAGCCTGGCACGACTACACCATTGAAGAGACGCTCGAGGCCGGCATCGTTCTGCAAGGTTGGGAAATCAAAAGTATTCGCGCCGGCAAGGTTCAGCTTGTCGATAGTCATATCCATATCAAAAAAGGAGAAATCTGGCTTTTCAATGCCCTTATCACCCCGCTGTTATCAGCCTCTACTCATATCGTCCCTGAACCGGCCTCAACTCGAAAACTTCTGCTGCATAAGCGACAGATCGGCCAATTAATCGGCAAAGTTGAGCAAAAGGGCTACACCCTTATTCCTCTGTCGATGTATTGGAAAGACAGCAAGGTTAAACTTGAGGTTGCACTGGCTCGCGGTAAAAAGCTGCATGATAAGCGGGAAGCCTCAAAAGCTGCCGACTGGAAGCGTGAGCAAGGTCGCCTGTTTAAAAAGACACAGCGATAATATTATAATTTTGCCCGCAAAAGTCTCGGCAACGGAAAGGTTACCTCTTCGGCGACCCCTTCGAGATTGGAAAGTGTACAGCTTTCAAACCTGCTGAACAAGTAGTCCACCACACCTTCAACCAGGTATTCAGGCGCCGATGCGCCGGCGGTTATGCCACAGGATGTTTTGCCTTCAAACCAGTCAAGCTTGATGTCACCGGCGTCATCGATAAGATAAGCCTCGACCCCACAGTGTTGTGCCAGTTCCTTCAAACGATTAGAATTTGAGCTGTTTTTAGAGCCAACCACCAAAATAAGATCAACGACCTGAGCCAGACTGCGTACGGCATTCTGACGATTTTGCGTGGCATAACAGATATCTTCTTTTTTAGGTGCTGACAGAGCAGGAAAACGTCGATAAAGAGCGGCAATAATGTCTTTTGTCTCATCGACCGACAGTGTCGTCTGGGTTGCATAGATCAGCTTTTCCGGGTTTTCAACTTCCAGCTTTTCGACATCAGCCACCGTTTCCACCAAATAAATTTTGGCATTCTTATTGTGATACTGCCCCAAGGTTCCCTCAACTTCAGGATGCCCCTTATGACCAACGAGGATACATTCGATCTCTTCATCAGAGGCTTTTTTGACCTCTCGGTGAACTTTGGTGACCAAAGGACAGGTGGCATCATAAACCGTCAGATTTTTGGAAGCGGCCTCATCTTTAACCGCCTGCGAAACGCCATGAGCCGAAAAGATACACACCGCATGATCCGGTACTTCATTGAGCTCTTTAACGAAAACCGCGCCTTTTTGTTTAAGATCGCTGACCACGGCTCGATTGTGAACCACTTCGTGACGTACATAGATCGGATGAGGCTCAATCTTTAGTACATGTTCCACCACATCGACGGCACGAGAAACACCGGCACAAAAACCACGGGGATTAGTAAGTATGATTCTCATGCGGCAATCTCCCGGTCAGAGACCTCCAGTATATCCACATCAAACAAGATAACCTGACCCGACAACGGATGATTGAAATCCACAGTAATTTCATCGGTCTCGATGTTTGTGATCACGCCAGGAAGCTCACTACCATCTTTCTGTGAGAAAGAGACGATAAGACCAACCTCAAGTGCCATATCCTCAGGAAAACGGGATTTCGGCACGGCATAGATCATCGCCGGATGCTTGTCGCCAAAGGAATCTTCTGGCATCAACATCATCTTTCGGTTTGAACCAGGCTCAAGCCCCAACAGCTCCCGCTCAACTTTCGGCGAAAACGTCCCCTGTCCCATCTGAAAGACATAAGGACGTTTATAGGTTCTCGTATCTTCAGCGACAGAGCCGTCTTTGAGGCGAATTTTAAAATGCATTTTTACAAAGCTATCTTCGGCTATTTTCATGAGTTTCCTTGACTTCAATGCCTGTTTTTTCTATTTGTTAAACATCAGACATTGTACGTTATCTGGATAAAATGCACAAACACAACGCTCAACTATTCTCATTTCCAACCGCCAGCAAACGATGAATAACGCTATTTTTGCCCTCAATCTGACACCACAGTTTGGTCATATACGCTTTAAACGGCTGCAAAGTGAAGGCATAGATCCCTCGGCGCTTATCCGTGATCCCGACGCATTTCGTCAAGCGCTGGTATTACGAGCAGAAAGCATCGACTATCTCAAGCAGAAAAACTATCAATCGGCACTTGAAGCAGCGCTTAAATGGTCGAATCAAAGCGATAATCATCATCTGATCAGCATCGATGAAAAAGCCTACCCTCAAGCATTAAAGATGATTGCAGAGCCGCCTTTAATCCTTTATGTCAGGGGTCGACTCACGCTCTTAGACTCCCCACAAATCGGCGTTGTTGGCACACGTCATTATTCACAATATGGTCGCCAGTGCACGGAATACCTGACGACTGAACTGGTCAAAAATGGACTGACGATCACCAGCGGACTTGCCACAGGAATCGATACCTTCGCTCACCTAAGCGCCTTGAATCATCACGGCAACACCATCGCCGTCATCGGCACCGGCATTGATCTCACTTATCCATCGGCCAATCGCCAACTGGCTGAGCGCATTGCAAAAGAAGGCGCCATCATCAGCGAATTTCAATTGCAAACCGAGCCCAGCCGCTTTAATTTTCCAGTCAGAAATCGGATTATCAGCGGCTTGAGCAAAGGCATCATCGTCATTGAGTCGGCAGCGAAAAGTGGCTCACTGATCACCGCCTTTCATGCACTGGAACAGAATCGCGAAGTCTTCGCCGTCCCCGGCAATATCTTTCACACCACCAGTGCCGGCTGTCATAAACTTATTCAACTGGGCGCTGTTCTGGTAACAAAAGCCGACGATATCTTAACCGAGCTTGACTACAACCCCGTCCATCAGTTCACAGATCAAGACCTTTCAGTCAAAAAACCAGCTCTTGACCAATTGCAGCAAACCGTCTTTAACGCCATTGATTCGCAAATAACCAGCATAGATGAAATAATTCATCAGGGCTGTCTTATTAAAATTTAGCATTTATTACTTTCTCGAGCGTTTTGTC
>JBMSHD010000102.1:0-7154 GCA_049416425.1 Francisellaceae bacterium
TGTCTTTAAATCCAAAAGCAATTCATTTGTTGGAAAAAAATCTTGATGAAATAAGTGATTTTATCAACAGCAATGATTTTGCGGCAGTTGGAGCCAGTCTTTTTTATCATGAAGATGGAGTTAAACTGATCGATTTGGCGCACACAATGCTACCAGATGACAATAATACCGATGATCGTTACAAATCTACACGAAAGAATCAAAAGATAGAACTTATTAATGCGATTGAGGAGCAGCTTACAATATTGAAGCCGTATATTGATCGAGCAACGGAAAATATAGAAAAGCTTGAGCAGAAAAATAAACAGCCAGCTTCTTCATATTCAGTAAGTATTACCTTTCCCAGCGAGCAAACTAACAACAAATCACAAACTGGCAGGACTCTGGGTTAGCATCGTAAAGCCATCTAGCTAGGCAGTGTAACATTGGCAATAGTACTGACGGATTTTGCCTAAGCACATGCGATTTTTGCGGCGCTTAGGTGTGGAGTTTTACAGCTTAGGATAATCACATGGATTAGTATTGAAGCTTCTTAAGTTCTTCTATTATTTGAGCCCCTTCAGTATTAGCCGCACTTGCTCTAACAGGAAGCGCTACAGTACCGCGGCTGTTTCCTTCAAAGGAGTTTTCTGTAACTCTATAAGGCCGCATCTCTTCCGTATATTTTTTCATTTTTAGCTTTCTTCGATAATTTAGCTTGCGTGAATCTTTTGCCAATTGCATTTTAAATTTATCCTCGTGTATCTCACGTTCACTCAATGTTCCTCTTCTGGCTGCTCTAGTATTTGCTGGGGCATCCAGTGCTTGTGATTGCCTTGCCGTTTGTCTGACAGGAGTCCGGCTCTGGCCTAGCATTTCTCTTATGAGGTCTAATCCGCCGCGACGAGAGGGTTGTGCTGCTACCATTGACTGTGATCGCCCAGTCACAGCCACTCTTTCTTCCTGAGCAATCTCGTTACCAGAACGTCTCTCAAGATTTGCAAATGACTGTCTTGCACTAGCTGCTTGACTTCCAGACTCCTCCACCAGATCAATCCCTCTGCTTGCAGCCGTCTGCCCACGTGATGCCTGGAAGGCTGTAAATCTTCTCACAGTATTACGCGATATTGCAGCGGTGCGTTCAGTGAGACCCAGTCTAAACCCTGTCAATGACATAAAGGCAGCAACAGCACCGACTCCAAGTGATATAGCCAGATATTCTCCCGTATTATTTCTGACGAAGTCCCTTCCGTAGATAATCCGGTTTGCTGTCAACTCAATCGCCGATTCCGCCGCAAAATTTAGCGCAAAATAGGCGACTTGTATTGTTCTAACGCTAAATCGCATCAGGAAGTTTGTAGCCAGCATAGCAGGTCCTATGAAATAACCTAGACCAATGCTGATGACGAGGCTGGCTATAATGACGAGAAAAGCCACAGCGCGCGCTTTTTCACTGTTTTGCTTATATTCATATTGCTTCTTCATGACATCCGATAGATTGCTGAGATCGCCATTTGCCGCATGCCCTGATGGATCAAACATATTCACAGGGTCATTGAGACTATAGCTATAGGCATTGAAGCCGCCTATTCCCAATGGTGAGGCAGAATCATGCTTCATAAATAGTCTAAGATCAGGGTTATAGGCGCGGTAACCGTTGCCTAAGAACTGCCAACCGGTGATGGAGTCGGTATTCATGGTTCGATAACCAAGATTGGTTTTCTGAATACTCAAGGCCAGTTGCTGAGCTTGCTGTAGTTCTTTGTTCTTCTGAATATCCTGTTTTCCACCAAAAGGGGTATAGACATAATTCCCATTGATCTCACCACCCTGCAGGGAACCTGTTGCATTGAAGCCATCGGTTATATTGGCTTGATACTCGCCATTATGAATACTGCCATCGTCGAGGTAGTAGCGTGATTCATTGTCTATTTTCTGCTCAGAAAGCCCACCTATGTAGTATTGATATAGACTCTGAAGATTTCCATTGGCATCCGTAAAGTGCTCGGCTATTTGTGATCCGGATGAATCATAATCATAGTCAACCACCATACTGCCTTTTCTTAACTGAACCAGGTTTTGCTCGGCATCATAGATAAAGTCCTGATATTCCGTTTTTGATTGCTGAGGGTAGTTGGTTTCCATATGGATAACATTACCATTGTTATCATATAACAGATTAATATCACGTTCGGTGGTGGTTTTTCCATCTTCAGTATGACTATAGGTGATAGCGGTGGCCTGAGTGGGATCAACATTGGCATAGGCGTAGTCAACCTGACTGCTCGCTCCATCTTGCAACTGATGGGATACCTGGGTCAATTTATTGAACAGCTCATCATAGCTGTAGGTATCGATGGCAATTGGATGACCATTTTCATCAACGGGACATTCCGCGCCTGTGCAATACAGGGTTTTAAGCTGGCCTAGCATCGTGTAGTCATAGCGTTGTTCAGAAGGGGATCCAGATGCCTTGGTTGCTTCTGTATTTGCAATGCGTTTCGCTTTTTGTCCCAGACGGTTGTACAGATAGCTGTATTTTCGAACCACCGCTTCATTGACATAGTTCTCCACATCACTCAAGCGTCCAACGCTGTCATAGCTAAATCCAGTTGCCTTGTTGGTGCCGTGTTTGGTTAAGTGAAGCGATAAATCAGGATTATAATCTTGCGTGAGGGAGAAGTTAGCCACACCACTGTATGTCGTCACCATCGGTAATCCCAAATGATTGGTTTGACTGCTGACATTCAATTTAGGGCTGTTGTTTGCCAAATATTCATTTGAGGTGGTGGCAAAGTATTGATTCTGATGATTAAGCAATGAGTGGGTCTCTCCATTTGCATAGGTAATCGACGTATTGATTAATTCCAGTGTATCCGGATCATAGCCGTATTCGGTTTTGCTGATAAGATTACCAGATAGACCTCTTTTTTCAACCATGGCCAAATTGCCTGCGCTGGTATAGCTGTAGGTTACATAGAAGCTCTGATTTTTAGCGGTGTTATTTGACGTATTGGCGGCGGTATAGTCCACGCGACTGGGTCTTAATTTCCAGTTTGGATCCTTATATTGCATGGTCACTACATTGCCGACAGCATCAACCATTTTGGTTGGCAGCCCGGTTGTCTTATCGTACTCAAAGTTTACCGTTTTGCCTGCATTCCCCGCACCAATCAGTGAGGTTGTTTTGAGCAAATAACCAAGCGCACTGTATTTTTGTGCACCGACCAGCGTTTTATTCGCATCCGCATCGTAATCGCCCTTGCTGATATACGTCTTTGCGACATTGCCAAAGTCATCATACTCATAATAAGTGGTACGAAAGGCTTGATGGTTACTGAGTGAAGACAGGGTTTGGGCAATCAGGCGTGAAGGATCGTCATCGCTGTAGATATTTTTAGCCGCCAGCCCTTGGATATAATCTTTTGACTCAACCGGCTGACCAAAGACATCATAACTGGTCTGATTAAAGCTGGCTGCCTGACATTGTCCATTTAGACATTTCTCTTTAATCTTATCGGCCAAGGTACGCAAGGCATTGATATCATAGGCATGACCTTTTGCCAGGCTGGTGTTTAAAGCGGCAATATCAGTCTGTGTTGTTTCATCGTACAAGGTCTCGTCTTTCATTGAGCTGGCATCATTACTGCTATAGCTGAATTCAGGATCCATAATGATGCTGTAGTCATAGCTGTTACCGAGTTTCCATATGGGTCTTGATGGTGAGCCGATATCGCTGAATTCACGGCTGGACACACTGACTCCTGTTACTTTACAGGTGGTGTATTGTTTCGTATCACCTTCAGAGAGTAACGGATTAAAACAAAGCGATTGATCGCCTGCTGTTAGCGGCGTCTCTGTTGGCAACAGGGTATAATTAAATACCAGATTATTGTAATCATCATTTACCGATACATCGGTACTGCCATCAGGATGCTGTACGGCCGTGACCTGTTGAGTGGCATCATAGAAGAAGTTGGTCTGAAGCGGGTGTTTCTCGCCGGCTTCATCATAATACCAGGACACCGTATGATCGGTCTGACCCAGATGATTATAGAAATTCTCCTGAGTCACATAAAAGTCACTGTGATCTTTCGTCTGTTTTTCAGTACGAGTCACATGCTGTTCATTATCATAATAGGTTTTGGTCTGATAGCCTTTGGTCATTCCTGGCAGCAAGGTGGTTGTTGTCAGAACATAGCCAACATCGCCTGGATCCTTGTTGAGAGCATAGTCAAACGTATAGGTTTGTTTTAAATCACGATTTCCGGCCGGCATATAGGTGATTTCAATGACGCGTCCTAAAGCATCGTAACCGTTATTGCCATTCTCATCGCCATAAATCGTGACATCACCGCTTAAAGGGTCAACAACGCGAACCAGTGCACCGTATTGATTGTAATACTCCATCTCACCATTGATTGATGTTGGGGCAGCAATATTGGCTTCATCGGCTAAAGACTGTTGACTGTTGGAGACAACATAGTAATGATTTTCATCGTAATAGGCACTCGTTTTTTGTGCTGTATAGGGTTTATCACCATCGATATGAGTGATGGCCGATTCAGGCAGACCGTAGAGCAAACTGGATTTATCCGTAGCCAGCTTGATTTCTTCGGATTTTGTCACGGTTGAATTTAAGTAGTTTAATACTCTTTCAATATAAGGCTTGGAGATGACAATGTCCTGGTCATTGGCGTTAACCGTTGTATCCAACCAGTTCAATCCGTCGCTTTTGACAATGATGGGTTGATCATAGCCTTTCAGATAGGTTGTTTTGCTCTCTATTATCGATTGATAATTATTCTTGGCTGGATCTTTAGGATAATAGGCCAGACGCGTCTCATTACCCATGCCATCGATAGAGGATTTCAGCTCTCCTTTGGCATAGCCGGGATCATTTGAATTTGTGTAGTAGACATAGTCTTCAACGTATTTATGAGCTGGACTGCCTGGATCGTAGAGATCAAAGAAACTGTTTGTTTTTTTTACCGGATTGGCGTAAGCATCGCTGAGACTGGCAAACGAATGAGCAAGCAGCGTGCTTTGATCATAAGCATATTCCTGAAATGAGACTTCTCGATTATCAAGAAGAACCTGTGTTGAATGAGGCAGATGCAGACCATAGTAGTTTTGACTCATCTCCAGTGTATGATTGCTTGTTTCGCTATTGCCTGAAAATATCGGAATCGTATTGGAGACATGTGTTGAATAGCTATACTTGCTATTGTCCTGCAGATTGCACTCCATCATCCAGTCTTGCAGTGGATCCAATGACACCATCGTTGCTTCAGAACAGGAAATGCCATTGCCCAGGTAGTTATGTCCATCGGTTGACAGACTATAGTGATAGCTTTGATCTTCACTGTATTTGTTGTTCAGATATTTGGTGAAGGATTTTACATAACTGCTGTTTTGCTTGACCTGTTGGGTTTGGCCATCGATAATATATCCAACATCATTGATTTTCTCATAGTCGGCCTTATAGCTAACCCCGTTTGGAAAATTGGCTTGCGTGATCAAGTTGTTATCCAACGTTAATGTGATCGTCTCGTTAATTGGATTGGTGAGCTTGATATCAGAGCCAGAATGGGTGATGCGAAATGTCTGCTCTCTGCCGATGGCATCTTTATAGGTGATTAAATACAGATTACTGGATAGCTTACCGGTGGTCGCGACGGTTTCTCCTTGATCGTCTTTGATCGTAATACCCTGATAGTCCTGATATTTATGCGCCAGGTCGTCGCCTGAAGTGATATCAGTATTTGAGCCTTCTGTTCGATAGTCAAAACTGAATTTTTTCCCTTGATTATTGACCATTTCAGAAACAGGATACAGGTAGCTCAAACCCTCACCTTTGGCATGTTCAAAAAGCAAAACCGCACCATCTTGATTGATAAACTTGATATGATCGTCATCTTCAAAGGTTAGTTTAACGTTGTCTTTTTTCTGATAGGAAAATGAAATTTTTCGGTTTCCATTATCATCTTTGCTCACGCTAAAGAAGAATTTGTTATCCCCTGCTAACAACTCATAATATTGGGTATTGTTTTTGGTGAACATATATTTTATATAGGGGATATTTAAAGACAGACTCACTCCATCTATGACTTCGGCAAATGCCTGAGAAGGGTGCATATTATCTAATTTTAAATCAAATAAAAAGCTTCCATTACCGCTGCTTTTAAGCGTTGCAATATTCTCTAAGAATTCAACCTGCAATTTCTCAGGGTTTACACTGATTGAGGCGAGCAGAGCTGAGTTGGAGGCTTGCGACTGGAAACTATCCCCGCTGCCACTACTGGCTAATGCCAGCATGCTGTTTAAGGCCGTTGTGCTTAAACCCGCTTTATTGTTTTTCTCACGGTTATCGCTTTGCTCTGATATGGAGTCATCGCGACTCTCTGTCTTCACGGCTGCATAAACAGGATCGATAAAGAACACGGTTAGATAGGTAATACTGGATAGCATCGCTATCGATTTTTTGAATTTCATCTCTTCTTTCTCCTTGTTAAAGCGATTATCGTTATAACCACAATGTTTAAACTTCCGCCATCCCTGTTTTTGATTTAAAGGAAAATCAATCGCACGGATGGCAGATGCAAAGTAGATGGGGGTATGTAACTTATTAGTGAATTTGTATCAGGTTTTGTTTAAAACGCATCAGTTCAACTGGGCTTTTGTAGATCAATACATCGGCACGCTGCTCGTTACCATCTGGAGGATCGCAGTAATATTCAGCAGGGGTTATTGTGCAATGTTTATCGTCACCGATGAAAGCCACGTCAACATCATAGTGGTGCAGTTGATTTTCCGCCTTGACTTCAAAGCTGAATTTATAGTTCTCAGGCAAGGTATTTTCATCACTATGCAGAACAAGTTTGCCAAATGCATTAATCGGTTGTCCTGTCAGTGAGTCACTGCCCTCTGGTAGTAATACGGTTGAATTACTGCTGACATTGAGCAGTTCATCATCGGTCAAATTGATGATATTGGCATCAGCACCTTGAGTGGTGCCACACGAATCCAATGTGATGCTGGCCGTCCAGGTAGACCGCCGATCTGGATCAATGATGTTCTCATCAATAAAATAATTACCAACAGCATAATAGAGGCTCTCAGGGAACGCGCGCAAAATAACTTCCTTTTTTTCATGGCGAAATATCTTCCAATTT
>JBMSHD010000103.1:0-7144 GCA_049416425.1 Francisellaceae bacterium
TCGATTTTGTATATGGATATACAAAATCTATTATGAGGCCCGAGGCACCAAGTTTTTAATATGGCTATCTGTGCATTTTTAGAATGGATTTTAGTATCAATATGATTTAGTGTTATTAACACTTTATTTTGATTGCTGATGCCAAAGGAACTGTTAGATAGATGCGCATAAATCATCGCATAATACAGTCCATCATATTTGGCGATGACATGGTTTCTTTGCAGCGTAAGGTTCGTTTTAAGATCCGATAACGACATCATGTAATGCTGAAAAAGATAAAACGGATTCTTCTCAATAAGACTGCTACTGCTAAGCCCCATCGGGCTGTATAAGGTCGCCCTGGCATCGCCTACAACAGAATTATATTTCCTGGCTTCAAGCAATGCCCTGTCCTTTGGCGTTAACAGATTAAGGCGATAAGGAAAGTAAAATCGTCCCCAGGCCTCCTGCTCTGAGCCATCGATCTTACTGATCACTCGGCTAAACTGACCTGAAGTTTTAAGAGCGGCAGCATAATCATCGGCCGCGGTAATTGCCGTATTAAGATCACGAGCTCCAAGCAGAATGATCACCTCATCGCTCATGGTATCGAAGAAATGACTCGAGGCCTGTGACATGACTTTATTTTGACCCGTAGAGCTCGGCAGAAGGGCAAGCATATTGGTATTTAGAGGAATACCTCTAAACAGCATGATAATAAAGCCAGTACCAAAAATACCAATGAGTATCACCCAGCTTAAAAATCGCCATCGATTATTTACAGGCTTCATCATCAGCGACTCGATTTTGTTTGAATATCACTCAATTCAATATTCATATAATTGCCGCCACTCTCATAAATGGTGATGGTCTTGATATGCGTACTCCCCGTCATTTCAATGGCATCAATCGCTTTATTTAAGGGTGATGATTCTGGTTTCAAACGGATCATCCAACCTTGCACATTGCCTGAGAATGTCAGTGTGAAATAATGCTCTATCGCCTTGGTGTTGCCTTTAAATACCGACATGAATAAATTGCTGAAACTAAAGACCATCAGTTGCTCTTCTTTGGTTATAATCGTCGGTACCCCACCCTCTATACTCTGGCTGATTTCGTCTTTATCCACTTTCAGTATCGATGTAAACGGTTCGGTCTGCACCCAGAGCAATCCTTTTGATTTTGACAACCGAAAATGTCCCTTTGATACCAGTGGTCTGGGTGCCTCGGGCCTCATAATAGATTTTGTATATCCATATACAAAATCGAATCGGCTATCCTCGGCGGCATAAATTTTGCCCGGGACGTCCGCCTCGCCAGCATACCTTCACAAATTCACTGCGTTCATTCCGAGCAGGCAACTGTCTCCGATTCTACTCTACGCCTTGGGTACAAGCTGTTTCACAGACTTCGCTCTGGCGCCTACGGCACGTCGCTTGCTGTTTACAGCGCAAGACTACCCGGGTCTACTCGACCTCGCGTTCCGCTCTCCATGTCTCGCAGCGTTGGACAAAATCTGAATATGGCGAGTCTGCGTAAAATCACCGTTTATATCATCCTGTGACGCCAGCAGCGTCTCGACCTGTTTAAAATCAGCACTATTTTTGCTGTCAAGTTTCACCGGAGCCGGTAAAGCAAAAGACAAACTCACCGCTGCCATATAAATAATTACGATGAGTCCAGACGACTTTACTGCATCCATCGCTCTGTCTCGAGATGCTACTAGCACCTTTAAAAACGCCTGTGAAAAAGCATGCATGTCAACGCTCCTGTGTTATTTGTGATGCCAGAAATCAAAAAAATTAAACCATTGCGCCGGATATTTTCGGCAATAACAGGCCAGTTTTTGACTGTACTGATCACACATCTGTTGTAATTTTAACATTCGTTTTGCCTTTCCAGACTCGCTGTTTCGCTTCACCTCAATTTCTTCCATAATAACACGAAAACGCTTCTTATCGGTCTTCACACAAATCATGAAATAAACCGAAACCTCCAACACATAAGCCAACATAAAAGCCCCTAGTGGAAAAGGTGCCTGATCAGATAAGAAATTTGCATTGATCACGCGCTCTGGCTGACGAGTCGATGTACGATCAGCGGCAATGATGACAAATTCTCCCTGATCGACGCAAGACTTAAGACTTATTGCCATAGCCATATCAAACGTGCGAGTCTCAATCAGGTTCAGACTCGCTTGTGGATTAAGGCGATTAAGAAGGCGGTTGAATTTCTGTGCATGCTCACTAAAGACCAAAACATTAATCTTAAGCTCTGGATTTCTCTGTCCCAGCACACGAAGCACTTCCATATTACCAAGATGTGCGGTCAACAGCACAGCTCCCCTCTTCTCTTTAATCAGTCGCGTCAACAATGACTTTTCACTGAAATCAACGCGATCATAGTCGATGCCATTTTGCCATAAAGACAGCTTATCTAGCATGACCTGAAAAAAAGCATAAAAGTGACGAAATCGCGTCAGCTTCGCTTCATTGACACCCTGTTGCCGACAAAAAAGCCGTAGTCTTTTCCGATAGTCCAGCGAGGCTTTTCTGGCCGTTTTTGCAAAACAACAATAATAAGCGATAACCGGTAATAACAGTAACGTCGAAAGTCGTCTCCCCAGGCATCGGTACAGCCCAAAACTTAATCTAAGCAGAAAATAACCGCCTTTTTCTTTTGTTGTCGACCAGTGTTGATGCGCGTTGTGTTTCTTTGTTTTTTTTCTTAACAACAGCGCATGTCTGGGCATGGTGACAAGGCTTTTTAACACCAGCCTCGTATGCATAAGACTGATACGCACATTATCGCTAAAAAATCTGAAATTTGATTTTCCATCCGAAGGATAGTAAACAGGCGTTGGAATATAGCGAACGCCCACCCCCTGCCAGAAAAGACGAACCAGTATCTCGATATCAAAATCCATGCGCCGGCCGATTTTATCAAGCCTGATCTTATTCAACATTACCAAGGGATAGACCCTGAAGCCACACATTGACTCGGGCAATTGTTTGTTCCAGGTTTCAATCATCACCCAGAAATTTGTTATCTTACGCCCATAAAGACGCGATTTTGGAATTCTCTCATCATAGATTGGAAGCCCGGATATCAAAGACCGTGGATGATTTCGGCTTTCCTGTAATAACCTGCCGATATCGGCAATTTCATGCTGCATATCGGCATCGACCTGAACGGCATGACTCCAACCTTGTGCTTGCGCTCTGTGAAAGCCGACTATCATCGCCGCTCCTTTGCCACGGTTCTCAGACAAAGTAATGAGATCGATAAAGTCATAACGATCACATGCTCGATCGATTGCCCTCTTTGTCGCCGAATCGCTGCCATCATCGATCAAAATACACGGAAGATCAAACCTCATCAGCGCATCAAACAAGACCTCAAGTTTATCACCGTGATTATAATTAGGAATGATTATGCCATATTTCATCTAACGGACTCTGATTTTACCCATTGATACCATACGCCCAACGTTATCACTATAATGAAAACTCAACATCTCCTCATGTCGCTTTAGCACAAGGGTGAGCCTGTCATCCGGCAGGATAACGCGAATAAATTTCAACTGCAGGATCGCTTTGATGTTTTTTTTATCGATCGACCAGATTTTTTGCGCAAAATCGATGACAAAATCAAGCTGTGCCACGCCTGGCAATATCGGCTGCTCGACGAAATGTCCTTGAAAATAATCCAGATCTGCACTGATTTTTAATCTGATATCGACTTGATTTTCACTATGTGTCATGTCGATAATTTGAGGTTTTTTCATCGATCTTCCTCTTGCTTTTCAAATAATGCTTTTACCTGGCTTAACTGTAGTTTACCCTGTGTGTTGACAGGGAGCTGTTCAACATAGCGAAATCGCCTCGGCACAACAATTCGATCAAAGTAGGCAGAAAGCCAGTCTCGAAGATGGCGATTAAACCTATTGGTGCCCATTTGTGCTAATCGCTGCCAGCCCTCCTTACTCAACACGATCACCGCCGCACTGTACTGACGATGCGCCTCCATAGTCAATGCATAACAGTGATCGACCTCATCAATTGCTTCCAGGCGTTTTTCAAGCTGCGCCAAAGACAGTCGTTTATCTTCAATCTTGACGATACGATCGACACGCCCCAACAGGGTAAAGCCACCGCATCTATAGCGACGAATTCGATCGGCCATCGGTTGAAATCGAGCCTCAAAATACGGTGAGGAAACACATAACTGCTTCGACTTAACAACAAAGTTGACGTCTTTAAACGGTTGCCATTTTTTGGCTTTTCGCCGACGCCGCCAGGCCAATATTCCGGTTTCACTGCTGCCAAAAATCTCGATGATATCTGTCTGAAAAAAGCCATAGACTGTCTGTTCGGCTTTGGCTTTCAACAATCCTCCGGATGAAAAAATCTGCATGAGATCGCCGTTTGATCTCATCGTTAAACGAGTAAGATTAGACAGTCGTGATAAAAAAGCCGGGCTACTGATCAACGTTACGGCTTTTTGCTGCTGTTGCCGAATTTTAATCAAATCCTCTGGATACAACACGGCAGTTAGATAAATTGTCGAACCAGCAAGCATCGGCCATAAGAGCGAAAACAAAAGACCATAGAGATGCTGATGAGACACCGTCGTCAACACCAGCTCATTTAATGGCTCAAATGTCTGACTCAGCGCATTTATTTCATTTAACTGCACACCAAGTGTACGATTGATTTGTTTTGGTTGACCGCTACTGCCGGAGCTAAAGATAATAAAAGGCTGCTCTGCGCGTAACTCAGCCAGTTTAAAATCATCAGACGCCTTGATGGTACCGCCATTAGACAATGTCAACAGATCCGTATCCTCTGATACTACAAGATCATATTCCGCTGACAAGGCGCTGATGGTACCGGCCAGATTATTTGGCAACAATACCGGTGTCTTACCGACGCTTAAGCTGGCAAAAAAAGCAACACTGAATCGATAGGCGCTGGTAAAACACAAGGCTATTCTTTGTGCCGAGATTGTATGCAATCGAAAAGCCAAGGCGGTGACATCTTCTAAAAATTCGGTGCGATTTATGTACCTGTCGCCATCAATCATCATACAAGGACTGTCTTTCGATAAAAAATCATCGATGTGATAGAGCTTCATGTTTTCCCCTTTTTCTTCTGAAGTCTCAAATGACGATAGAGCCCTTCACCGATGAGCAACCCTCCCATGATCATATATGAGATAAAGCCGTTATATAAAGTCCACAACGAGATTGGTGCCAGCATGCTCAAAACGGCGATGGTGGCATTAATGACAAAAAACACACACCAAATTAATGTGATTTTCCGTGTATAAGCCAGCGCTTCAGAACCGTCATCAATTCGCCCCGTGAAGCTTGCAATACGGTAAATCATATTCGGCGGGTTAAACAATGTGATCATAAATAACGTCAACATGATAAGACTTATTGCTACCGGATAGAAACGGATGAAACCAGATTCTGCCGTTAGCATCGACAGCAACCCCAACACAATGCCAAAAACACAGCCCGCCATAAGCCCTATATTGCCTTGCGAGATCCCCTTTTTATGGCGCTTTATTGTCATTATTCTCAACGACATCAACACCACAACAACCAATGCCGCCAGTCTTATCGAATGCATCAAAGAGAAATAGACAACAAAAGGATAGAAAAACGCCAAGCAGACGACGATAACAATGATACTTTTTCTCAATCTCTTTGCCATTCTGTTTTATCGGGTTTTCGAGATCTTGTTTTCACTTATTTTCTTATCGATGATATGAACCACATCCGAAACCGTTTTGACCGCTTTGAATTCCTCGGGATTAAATGCCATATTTGTCGTCTGCTTCAGGTGGACGATAAGATCAACGGCATCGATGCTGTCGAGATCAAGATCTTCATAAAGACGGGATTCTAAACTCACTTGCTCAGAAGGAATTTCAAACAGCGTTTCAAAGGTTTGTTTCAACTCATCCAATATCTGTTGTTTTTGCATGCCAACTTCCTCTTTTAAATTGCGCTGCGTTATTGCTGTTGCCGAATATAGGCTGCCAGTGTGGTTATAGAGGCAAAATGATTCTTTACATCATCACTATCACGATCCAGCACGATATCATAATTTTTCTTGATCGCCACACCCAACTCCAAAGCATCGATAGAATCAAGACCCAATCCTTCTCCAAAGAGCGGATCATCATTATCGATGTCCTCAACGCTTATATCTTCAAGGCTCAAGACCTTAATAATCAATGATTTTAATTCATGTTCAAGGCTGTTGTGCATAATTTTCTCAACACTCATATTTTCTTTATTTGCTGATGTATTAAAACGAATGTCGTGCGATTATATCATTGACTGTCTTTTTTTGACAGCGCCTTATGGATATCTCGCGTCATTGCTCTGGCAGCCAGAGAAGGCCGCTTATATTTCAGAATATAATCATTCGGAGTCAGGCGATCGCCGATGACCACGCGAAAGCATGGTTTTTGTCGTGGCACCTCATACCATTTTTCACCTTTGGTCAAGGTTGTCGGTGAGACGGAAATATGGATAAGCCGAATCGACACCTCGGCACGAATGGCAATTTGCGCAGCTCCTCGCTTAATCTCAAGCGCCTGATTTGGCGTTGATCTTGTGCCTTCTGGAAACAACAACAGATTATGCCCGCCTGAAAGCCTGTTCTTAATCAGCTCAAACGTCTGATCACCCTTAATGTTGGGAATGTAACCTGCTGTCTGGATTACATTTTTGATATAACGATTCTGCCATAATGAGGCCTTGACGATATTGTCACAATATTCAAGCCTTGAAACGATCATAACATAATCTAAGAGTGAGGGGTGATTGGCGACAAATAGCACCCCTTTGTCATCCATTAACTTTTCAAAACCTCTGAGCTCAAATCGCGCTACGCCCAACAGGTGCATGATGGCCAGAAAGCATTTGAAGCTATAATGAATAAGACGTTGCGCCATCAGGATACGAGTCTGCTTATTTTGATAAAAAAGGCTCAACAGTGGAAACAGAATATAACCCAGCATGGCACCACCCAGAAAAAAAAGGGAAAAACTGATGCCGGTGGCAATAACACGCCAGAATCGATTTAAACAACTATACCCAAGTTGGTAAATTATTGATTAAATGTTCATCAAAATACTCTTTTTT
>JBMSHD010000104.1:0-7024 GCA_049416425.1 Francisellaceae bacterium
TTCGATTTTGTATATGGATATACAAAATCTATTATGAGGCCCGAGGCACCCAGGGTAATAATGCTAGTTTAGACATATCGGCGGGACTCACCGATCAGATTTTAGATGGCAGCACCCACCTCGGCAATGTCTATCCCTCTCAGTTTTCCGACTGCCTGGAGACACAAGAACTCTGTCAGAAGATGACCGAGATATTGCGCCAGGAAGGCGTCAGAGGCATGGTTGGTGTTGACCTTTTAATCAGAAGAATCGATGGTAAGATCATCCCTTATGTTCTTGAGGTCAATGCTCGCCAGACCGGTGCCATCTATGCAGGATTTCTGGCTTATGAACTAAGAGGTCAATTGAAGCCATGGATAGGACATAACAACATCACCGTACCAGCCGGTACCGATCTGTACATGTATCAAGCCTATCTGGAATCAAAAAACGTGGCTTATCATCATGGCGATAGAGAAGGCATTATGATTATCTGTAATGGCAACATTGAGAACAATAAGATGATGATACTGATATTGGCTGAGAGTCGTGAGAGAACCTGGGAGCTACTTAAAATCGCCCAGGGCATGAAGCGATAATCCCGTTACATCTTAAACTGCTCACCCAAATAGACTTTTCTGACCTGATCATTGGTCAAAATTTCGCTTGGCGTGCCTGAAGCAATCATGTTTCCAGCATTGACGATATAGGCACGCTCACAGATATCGAGCGTCTCCCTGACATTATGATCGGTAATCAGCACACCAATGCCACGATTTTTAAGGTGAGTAATGATTTTCTTGATATCAATCACCGAAATGGGATCAACACCGGCAAAAGGCTCATCCAGCAAGATAAATTCCGGCGACATCGCCAGCGCTCTGGCAATTTCAACGCGTCGCCGCTCTCCACCCGATAGGCTCATTCCCATGCTGCTACGAATATGCTGAATGCTGAACTCATCAAGCAGATTCTCCAGAATTTTCATGCGCTGAATCTTGTTCAACTCTTTACGCGTTTCAAGCACAGCCAATATATTTTTCTCAACGCTTAATTTCCTAAATACCGAAGCTTCCTGCGGTAGATATCCAATACCAAGCCTGGCACGCCAGTGAATCGGCTGTTTGGTGATGTTCTCACCATTTAATAACACACGTCCACGATTCGGGCGAATCAGGCCAACTATCATGTAAAAAGACGTCGTCTTTCCCGCTCCATTGGGTCCCAAAAGCCCAACGATCTCACCGCTTTCAACCGTCATCGAAACATCATTGACTACCCAGCGTGATTTATAGCTTTTACCCAGATGCTCGGCTATCAGCACATGACTCTTTCGTTTTGTTTCCATAGCGCTATTTCTTCTCGTCTTTATTTTGCGGCAGATTATTTAAAATCACCGTTGCTCGCTGTCCAGTATTTGGCACCGTAACGAGCTTCGTTTTTGTATCATATAAGACTTTCTCACCGCTGAATTTATTACCACCACGGTCAATAAACGCATTGTTCGTGATCGTCAACAGATGTTTGGAAAAATTAAAATTCATATCCTGACCCTGAGCATAGGTCTCCTCGTCATCCGATTTTGATGGCTGACTTTCCTGAGCTTTCCCGCTGACAGAAGGCAAGGAATAATATTTTGCCGTATAGTTATCGGTTGTCGAGAGATTCACCGTCTCGATCTGCTCATTATCTTCGGTAAAAGTCAATGTCAGCGTCTGACCCGACATAAAACGACAACCTTTTTGCCTCTCGCATATTTCTTTGGCCAAAGCCAGAGCCATTTTCTGTTTATCCGCATAATCATCGGCGACATTGCTTTTCTCAAAGCTATACTCAGGCAGACTCGTATCGAGTCCGGCGATGGGATGATTATCACACAGAATATTGGCACCTTTGGTTTGCATCACCAACACGTCCCCCTGGTAGATAAGCTTATGGTTCTCCTGGCTATATGACAGAGTATCACTGCAAATGGTAATCGGACCATCCGAGGTTGAGTTATCACCAAAGAGCTTTGCCGCATTCATATCACCGTCTTCTGCGGCAATGCCATAGATCGGAAACAACAAAAGAGCCAGCAGCACAGCCCATAACGCTTTTACCCTTATCACTAAAACGACCTTCACACCATGATCCCATTTTTTTATTTTTTTCATCAATCCCGATTCCTTTTTCAATCTGTATTTTGCTTTTCAGCATTTTGGGCGTAATAACTTCTGACGTGTGATAACAGTTTAAACTGTCCTTTATCTGGATAGGCAATCAAGCCTTTGGCCACTGTATTATTCCGAGTATCCGGCTGACTGATGACAACCCAGGCATCCGTGGTCAGGAAATCTTTATTATTCCAGTAATTTGCGTGATCTGTCGTAATCTCAACGGGAATCCCCGTCCGCCCGGAGGCTGCATGCTTCACCACGACATGGTCAAACAATGTGATTTTATTATTGTTCTGTGTCACTTTGGCATAATCTGAGGTGACATGCCAGGGTTTTTGCAACGGATCACTCGAATAAAACCAGGCATTGACGCCGGCAAAACGACTGTTTCCACTTTGCATACGCTCGGCCGTTTTTGCCGTGGCATCATAGGTAAGATAACCCTGTTCATTGATTCTTGTATAGCTGACATCTTTGGCCTTATTGATGATAAAATCCTGAGGCAGATTTGAGGTTGCCAGTTGCTGCTCTGCTGATTTAATGGCAAGCCAGCTGCTTGAGCCGATAACAAGCCCCAATCCCAAGGTAAAAAACACAGAACGTTTGCTGAAAAACATTATTGAAGCGCCTCACCAGTATGGATAAAATCCTCTCGGATCTTATCCATGAGTCCTTTTGCCATTAAAATCATCTCACAGACCTCGCGAACAGCGCCCCGTCCTCCTTTATGTTGACAGCTATAATCTGTTTTTTCTTTGACAAAAGAGATGGCATCGGCAGGAGATGCTGAAAAACCGGCGACCGAAATCAATGGCAGATCTGGCAGATCATCACCAATATAGGCGATATTTTCATGCCGAAGACCATACTTTGCCCGCAAATCCTCAAAGGCTTTGATTTTATTTTTCTGCCCCTGATAAATATCACTAAAACCAAGCGCTTTGAAACGTCTGTCAACAATCGCTGAGCTCTTGCCGGTAATAATAGCGGTCTTGATGCCAAATTTCTGTAACAGCACAAGACCAAGCCCGTCTTTGACATCGAAATTTTTAAGCTCATCGCCCTCGTTGCTTAGAATGATTCGACCATCGCTCAGCACACCATCAACATCGAGAACCAGTAATTGTATTTTTTTCAATCTATTCATCAGACTCATTTGTTTCGCTTACTTTCACTAAATCTAATGGCTCTTTACGCATTCTTCGTTGAAATGATAGCATCTAATCCACCCCCTGACTCCCCTGAATCATAGGGAAAACAGGAAGGGGATTCTACGAATAACGCTAAAAGAGCTTTTCTTATTCACAGCACAACTGTCGTCTATTTTAGCACGTTCAACATCAATTTATTTACTGTTTTCGGTCACTAATTTCACAATATACTGTATACTTAGCACCATCAAAATCACAGCTGTAAAATCAGGAACATGGGTTATCGATTATCAAAAATTTATACCAGAACCGGCGATGACGGCACCACTGCCCTATCCGATAATAAACGTATTTTAAAAAGTGATGATGTCATTGAACTGATCGGCACACTCGATGAACTAAATGCCGCCATCGGTCTCATCCTCTGCTTTTCAGCTGACTTGATGATCAACCAATATCTTCATGATATTCAACAGCAGCTTTTCAATATTGGCGGTGAGATTTCCTATCCTCAGTTTAGCACTATCGATAAGCTTCAGGTTCAAACACTTGAGCAACAGATTGATGCCTTAAATAAGGATCTGCCGCCTTTGAAAGAATTTATTCTGCCCGGCGGCACAAAATCAGCCGCTTTTGCACATCAGGCCAGAACCATTGCCAGACGCTGTGAAAGAGCGCTGGTCAGACTCATGAGCCACAGCAGGCTCTCCAATGCCTCAATTCTCCCCTTTATCAATCGTCTGTCTGATTTTCTATTTGTGCTGGCTCGCCATTTCAATCAGCATCAACAGTATCATGAGATTCACTGGCACAGCCACAGAACAAAGGATAAATCATGAAAATCATCATTCTCGGAGCCGGTCAAGTCGGCACGTCACTGGCTAAGAACCTGCAACACGAACACGATATCAGCATCATCGACAAAGATGCGGTTAAGCTTCAAAAAATTCAGAATCACTTCGATGTTCGTACTATCTATGGCTCAGCCTCACATCCCAATATTCTCGATGAAGCTGGCGCCATCGACGCCGATATGATCATCGCCGTGACCAACAATGACGAGGTCAATATCGTCGCCTGCCAAATCGCCTATAGTCTTTATAAGATCCCGACTAAAATCGCACGCTTGCGTAATAAAAATTACAGTCGCTATCCACAGATTTTCAATAATGACAACATCCCAATCGATCTTATCATCAATCCGGCTGAACTTGTCACTCAACGACTCGTCAGACTCATCGAGCATCCAGGGAGTTTTCAGATTGTTGACTTTGGCAACTCCAGACTCCAAATCGCCGGTGTCACCGTCGATGAAAGCTCACCGCTTATCGGCATGACCATTCGTGAATTTCGCCAGGAACTCCCCGATATCGATGCTCGAATTTTAGGTATATTTCGCCAAAAAAACAGCGTTGTTGTCACACCGGATACCATACTTCAAACCGATGATGATGTTTATTTTATCGCCGAACGTATCAATGTTCCTGCCATTATCGGGGAATTTCAGCCGAATCAATCACCGATAAAGAAACTGTTTATCGCCGGTGGTGGCAATATCGGCATGTCATTGGCTAAAAAGCTTGAGAATGACTATCTGATCAAGATTATCGAAAGCAATTATGAGAGCTGTCATAAAGCCGCCGAGATGCTTAATAACACCACGGTACTGGCTGGCGATGCTTCAGATGCCGAGCTGTTAAATGCCGAGAGCATCGAAGAGGCTGACTTATTCTGCGCCGTTACCAATGATGATGAAGCCAATATCATGTCGGCCATGCTCGCCAAAAAAATGGGGGTCGGCAGCACCATTGCGCTGGTCAACAGCTTAAGCTACGCCCAGCTTGTCGATGACACCTACAGCATTGATCGCGCCATCTCACCACAACGCATCACCATCGGCGTCATTCAGACCTATTTACGAAAAGGCGATTTAATCAATATTCACTCGCTTTACTCAGGCAGCGCCGAAGCCATGGAAATCGTCGTCCACGGTGACGCCGCCAACTCACCGGTTGTCGGCAAAACCATCAAAGAGCTCAACCTTCCAAGCGCCGTCAGAATCGGCGCCATCATTCGCAACAATGAGGTGATGATCGCCCATGATCACTACGAGATATTATCCGATGATACCATTATTATCGCGGTGATGGATGTCAAACTCATTCCTCAGATTGAGAAATTATTCCAGGTATTGCCGGCATTTTTGTGATGCTTAAATCAACGATTGTCTTGCTGTAATCGACTGCCATCGAAATAAAAGCGTCCATGATATATCGGATCACTCAGCTTTGACTCTCCATTGGCATCCTGCTCACATTTTGCATAGATCTTGACTTCATCACCTTGAGCCATCGTCGTTGCATCAAAACTGATCATATCTGTCTTCGCCGCCGCTGACATCGCCTGATCGATTTTGTAAACCACCCTGTTATCGGTGAGAGTTGCTATTTTATTGAGCGCTTTGTCACTTAAGCTCAGCTTGGTATCTTTAGCAACAACAACGTAATAATCATCAGAGCTCAAAGCCTGAGTTACATCTTTATATTGAACCTCATAAGGTGAATCGCTAAAGCGTGGCAGAATAAGCTTCATACTCTCACCAGTGCTGCTTACTGGATCCTCGACCGTGTGGCTATGAAACTCAGTGCCATCATAGGAAATCCCTCCATTGCTCATCGTCATATGCAAAGCACCGCCGATCAACAATGCCTCACTCCCGTTATAGCTTAGCTCTAATTTGCAATTAAAGGCACTCATTACATTAAGCGTGGCAGGACAATTACCCACATTCACAGAAAATGGTGTCTGGTTTTCTGCAAAACTCTTGTTTATAGCGACCACGAATTCTGATGTTAAACCTTGATTATCATCGGCGGCGATGTTAAGACCATTGGGTGAATATTCAAGCGACATAGACGTCGTATCCCCATTTTCCAAAATCGTATCAGGAACCGTTATATCCATAGTCGCCGTTTTAGTACCATCTGACGATGTTGAACCACCACAGGCGGTTAATGCCAACGTCATACCAACTAACCCCATCAAGGCAATATTTTTTACTCTCATTATTTCTCTCCAATTTAACTCGATTCACTTTGCATTATTTGCATAATGAATCACATAGAAAACAATAAACTTCACGGACATCTCTCTCAATTAAAAATGTCAGCCTGACTATACAATATTTAAAATTTTCAAGTCAATGATTAAATTAAATACTTATTTTGGTTGCATTGAAATCTGAATTCGGATTAATTGACAACACTGGCCGATACAATATATGCTACTACAAGATAAAAGCGGAGTATATAAAATCATGAATAACAAGAGACAACAGCCTGATCACAAACTGAGTTACCTGATGCTTTTTAATAAACATGCAAAATCAGCGGCAATTCGCGCTCTTATTTTCATATTGATATTCGCGATTATTTATTATGTTATCAGCGGTGAAACGCTCTCTCCTGCCGCCGCCGTGATATTTTTCCTTGTTGACGCCAGCATCTATACCTGGCGCCATCGCTGGTTTGGCAAAAATCCCTGAAGCTATTTATTTCTTTTTAGGCGCATAACTATCCGCCGCCATTAAGGTTGCCAGCATGAAAAAAGCAACTTGAGCCACTCATGACATTTTGATATTCTCAGTCTTAAATGTTGCTACTCTATAGCACTAGCCATTGAACTTTGCCTTTGCATTCCAGGTCAAGGCAAACAACATCGAGGCGGCAAAGGCGG
>JBMSHD010000105.1:0-6964 GCA_049416425.1 Francisellaceae bacterium
TCGATTTTGTATATGGATATACAAAATCTATTATGAGGCCCGAGGCACCCAGATATCATTCATCTGGAGCAAGGAGATGCATTGATATTGTCGTCTAAATATCATCCAATCAAAGGTGTCAGAGGCTATTATAAATCGAACTTCAAGCATGGAGTTGGTAAAGTATTCACTGGTAAACGCTATAGTCTTGGTATTATTTTTCATAATTATGCTGGAAACTAATAATGATTAAAATTCACATGCACTACTATGCGCCTTTTGATTTCCGAGCAATGCTAAACTACTATAAAAGGCATAAAATGGGAAACTTAGAGCGCTTTAATGATGATTGCTATACTCGCTATTTTTATTTTGATAACATGATACATAAAGTAGTTGTAACCAATGATGCCAAAAACACAAGACTTTGTCTTATACTATCTAGTACTGAGGAAAATATTTTATCTGATGTTATGCCACGTATAAAAAAGATGTTTGATGTTGAGCATTTTCCTGATCAACAAAATAATAGTAAAATCGATTCAATTGTTAATTTTTTGAAAGATGATAAATTTTATGGAATAAGACAAGTTGGTTGCTGGGATGCCTTTGAGCTAGCCGTTTCCACTATTCTGGGGCAATTGATATCAGGAAAACAAGCCTTAAAACTTACTGATCAGCTGATAGAAAATTATGGAAGGACGATTTATAACCCATATGATGATTGCTATATTCAGTTGTTTCCATGTGCTGAAACCTTAGTTAAGAAAGATCTAGATAAGCTCAATATACCAAAAATGAAAAAGTTTGCTATTAAAGCCTTGGCCCAAGCAGTTCTGAGTAAAACGATCGATTTCTCTTCATACAAAAGTTTGTCTAACTTTAAAAAAAAATTGATGATGATAAAAGGTATTGGCCGTTGGAGTGTTGAATATATTGCTCTTAGAGCGATGAAGGATGAGAGTGCTTTTCCAGAAGGAGATGCTTTTCTTCAAAAATTAGTGCCCGATAAAAAGGTCGTCTCTTTAGGAGATAATCGAGCCTATATAGCAAGCTTTCTTTATGTACATTCCAGCGAAATTGCAAAAATCTTAATGGTAAATACGGTGAATAAAGTGAAAAAAAACAATGAAAATAATGTTCAATACCAAATGATCTACGCCTCGCCTGTAGGTAATCTGAAGCTTATTGCTAATGATACACATTTGCTTTTTTGTCTATGGACAGATGAACAAGCGCAAGCCGACAAATGTTGCTCACCCATTATAAAAAACACATTAGACCAACTAGACAGTTATTTTGCAAAAAAACTTACAGCATTTGATCTACCAATTAAACTAACTGGTACAAGTTTTCAAGAAAGTGTCTGGCAAGGACTATTAAAAATTCCTTTCGCAGAGACTTGGAGCTATCAAAAGCTCGCTAAATATGTTGGCAACCCAAAAGCAGTCAGAGCTGTAGGCTCTGCCAATGGCAAAAACCCTCTCTCAATCATCGTGCCTTGTCATCGTGTGGTACGAGCCAATGGTGAAACTGGAGGTTATATAGGCGGCGTTGACGTCAAAGAAAAATTATTAAGATTAGAAAGGTTAAGAAATTCTATATAGGAACGCGTGCAAAATAACTTCCTTTTTTTCATGGCAAAAAGTCTCAACAAAACAGCATAATACTGTTGAAATTATTAAGGACTGTTTATGAATTCATTTGTAATCACAATTACCGCTTCAATCGGCATGTTTATGTCTACATTGGACACAGGCATTATCAACATAGCGATACCCGTGTTAATGAAAGACTTACATGCCACACTATCACTCACAACGATGACCATTACAGCCTATACTTTGGCGCTGTGTATCTCTATTCTTATCTTTGGCGTTCTCGCGGATCGTTTTGGTCGTGTCAGGGTATATACCTATGGTTTATGGTTGTTTTGTTTATCCTCTTTGTTTTGTGCTTTCTCATCGAATATTTTTATACTCATTGCCTTTAGATTATTACAGGGCTTTAGGTGCAGCAATGCTTCAGGCAATAGCGATCTCTCTTGTGACAACTCTGCTGTCTTTTGATCAGAGAAACAAAGCATTGGGGACGGTCATAATGTTCGCCGGGGCAGGCCCTGTATTTGGTCCTGCTGTAGGAGGTCTTTTGATGAGCACATTTGGGTGGCAGGCTATTTTTCTAATCAATATACCGATATGCTTGATAGGCATCTATCTTTGCCGTCGACTCCAGGATAAGCCAAATGAGCATCATTCAGAGATTCATGGTGGCAGTCTTGCCCTCATCATCTTATTTGTTACTAGTTTGATTTTAACAGCGACGGCGCTATCAGATAACACCATTTCTCATATTGCCTACCAGGTCGGTTTTATCTTAGTTATTTTGAGTGCCATTGCCTTGCTGGTTCATGAGCAAAAATCCAAGAAAAGCATTCTTCCGTTATCTATACTGTTGAATCTTAATGTCGTCTCTGCAATGATGGGATTATTTGCCATGGGCTTTAGCACGATTATCATTTTCATGCTTCCACCGCTTTATTTGATGCAGATGCTTCATTTTGAACCTTATCAAGTAGGATTCGTCTCTCTCTTGGCACCATTTAGTATGATGCTTTTATCCAAAAATACGCATCGATTAATCCAAAGGTTTGGAGTGACAATGAGTATGAGAATTGGTCTTGTGCTTATGATAATTGCACTTGGGTCGCTGTCGGCTATGAGCATGGCAAAATCATTGATCTATTTATATTTGATGCTTGTGTTATTTGGCATGGGTTGCGGTATTTTGCAACCTTCAGCGACAGTGTTACTGATGTCTCAAATCGATAAGTCCAGGCATTCGATATTCTCGGCCTTATCGAGAATGCAGGTCAATACAGCCATTGCCATAGGCGCGGCGATTATTGCCATGACCCTATCCGGTAAGACACTCGGTCTTATTTCTGAAATGCATTATGTCTGGCTCACCGCCTTAAGCCTTACCATCGTTGTTTTGGTTGTGCCTATTTTAGGCAGACAGATTCGTAGAATGAGACAACCACGTTCAATAGTATAATAGACCGCTTAATAGTTCTTGGTGAATAAAATTTTCCTCTTGACTCGCTTCTTCTTGACATTTTCGACTAATTTTCCATATAATCCGAATTAGACTAGTCCAATTCGGATTTTAATAATGATTAGACGATTTTATAAAGCGCTTATTGCGAATCATATTAGCAAATATGATCAAATGATTTTTATCTCAGGCGCCAGGCAGGTCGGTAAAACGACGATTGCCAGGCAGTTTCAAACAAGTGATAAAAGTTATCTTAACTGGGACAATATTAACCACCGAGAGGTAATATTAGGCCGATTATATCAATATGTGGATAATGCGCTGTTGGCGGTACTAAGCATCAATAAGCCATGTCTTATTCTAGATGAGATTCATAAATATAAAGATTGGAAAAATTTGATCAAAGGCTTATATGATCAGTACAAAGGTAAGCTCACGATTATTATAACTGGTTCTGCTAAGTTAGATATTTATTCTAAAGGTGGAGATAGCTTGATGGGGCGGTATTTTAATTATCACATTATGCCTTTATCGGTGCATGAGTTACTGGAGCTTCCTTATGCTAAGACGTTGAGTAATAATCCTTGTCAAATTAATGATGATCAGTGGGAAAGGTTGTTTTTAATGAGTGGATATCCAGAGCCGTATACACAAAACAATCAGGAGTTTTTTCAACTGTGGTCATCCAGTCGCTGGCGGCAGTTATTTAAAGAGGAAATCAGGGATTATGGCAATGTGCAGGATATTGGACAATTAGAGCTTTTAGGTAAGTTAATTCAAGGCCAAACAGGAAGTTTAACGAATTACTCACAACTGGGCAAAAAGATCCAAAAGCCTGAAAGTACAGTCAGATCATGGTTTCAATTGCTAGAGAACACCTATTATTTATTTAACGTTACACCATGGTCAAACAATGTTAATCGGGCGATATTGAAAGCGCCTAAAACCTATTTACATGACTGGTCAATGATTGATGATTTAGGTGCAAAGGTTGAGAATTTTTGTGCAGTGCATTTGCTTAAAGCAGTAATGTATTGGAATAATTCAGGGCAAGGTCAATTTTCACTCCACTATATTCGTGATAAAAACCAGAACGAAGTTGATTTTGTTATAATAAAAAACACATCGCCATGGATATTAATAGAAGTTAAAGCAGGTCAGCAAGCATCGTTGAGCCGAGGCTTAGTGAAATTTAAAAACGAGCTACAGGTGCCTTATGCATTTCAGTTAGCTTATGATGCGGCCTTTATTGATGTTGATCTGTTTAAGATAACAGAGCCAAAAGTTGTGCCGATGAGAACGTTTCTCTCTCAATTAATCTAATTGCTCATAATAGGCCTGGGACTAAAAATCCCATCCAAGTCAGCCACATCAATAGAACCTCGATGAGGTTGGCGTGAATTACTGCTAAGTTCGATTATCGACTCTTAAATGTCATAATGGGTTTTCCCGTCATCTCCAGCGGTTGCTTGATGCCTAAAACGGCGAGTAGAGTTGGGGCGATATCGGAAAGCTTTCCATTCTCAAGCACCACAGTGGCCTGTTTGTTGCCGTTATAGACAAAAGGCACCGGATTCGTGGTGTGTGCTGTTTGAATTTTGCCGGTCTCGGGATCAACCATCTGATCGGCATTGCCGTGATCGGCGGTGATAAAGAGATTGCCAGCGTTAAGGCTTACGGCCTGATCGACTCTGCCGATGCATTGATCCAATGCCTCAATGGCTTTGACGGCAGCGGCAAAATTACCGGTATGACCGACCATGTCTGAGTTGGCATAATTACAGATGATGATATCATATTTTCCAGATTCAATGGCTTTGACCAGGTGATCGGTGACTTCAAAGGCGCTCATTTCGGGTTTTAAATCGTAGGTGGCCACCTGTGGCGATGGGATTAAAATACGATCCTCACCGCTAAACGGTTTTTCCTCACCGCCGTTGAAGAAAAAGGTGACATGAGCATATTTTTCCGTCTCGGCGATTCGCAATTGCGTCATGCCGTGATCTTGTAATACCTCACCGAGAATATACTTCAGTTTTTCAGGCTTAAAGGCGACATGTGCGTCGATATCCTCGGCATATTGAGTCAGGCTGACAAAATAGACGTCAGGGTGTTTTTTGCGGACAAAACCCTGGAAATTCTTCTCGGTGAAGGCGCGGCTCATCTGACGGGCGCGATCGGCTCTGAAGTTCATGAAGATAACACTGTCTCCATCTTCAATGGTAACAGGCTTGCTGTTTCTAACAATCGTGGTTGGTTTGACAAACTCATCCGTCTCGCCGCGACCATAGGCCATATCCAGAGCCTCTTTGGCCGTGGAGGCTGAGAATTCGGCGTTTCCTTCTACCATGGCATCATAGGCTTTCTCAACGCGATCCCAGCGATTGTCGCGATCCATGGCATAATAACGCCCCGAGATGCTGGCGATATAGCCGATGTTGAGGTCAGCTAAGAGCGCATCCATCTTGGCAATCGATGACTCGGCCGATTGCGGCGGCATATCGCGACCGTCCAAAAAGGCGTGAACATAGACTTTTTTAGCGCCTTTCTTTGCCGCCATCTTGACCATGGCGATGAGTTGATTTTCATGCGAATGAACACCGCCTGGCGATAAAAGCCCCATGATATGAATGGCTTTATCATGCTTATAGGCAAGATCAACCGCCTTATTCAGTGTGGGATTTTGATCAAATGTCCCTTCCTCAATGGCCTTGTCGATTCGAGTCAGCTCCTGATAGACGATCCTGCCGGAGCCGATGTTGATATGACCGACCTCAGAATTTCCCATCTGACCTTTGGGCAGACCAACCATAAGCCCCGAGGCATCGATAAGCGTGTGACTCGAATTATGCCATAGTCTGTCCCAGTTTGGTTTGTGTGCCTGATTGATGGCGTTGTTATCGTTTGCTTCACGATAGCCCCAGCCATCGAGGATCAATAATACCGTTGTCTTTTTTTTCATGATTTTTGTGCCTATATTTTGCTTTCATTTAACAAGCGGGGTAGGTATATTGTATTTGCCTTACAGTGAAAATACCAGTCTGGAAATCAAAATGACGCAAACTCTTTAAAGGATGTGTCTGAAATAAATTCCCTTTTCCTTACAAGGCATAACCAAGTGCAACAATCGTCATCATCGCTTGGCGATGATCCATGTGATCATCATGAGGGTGGCAAAGATCGTATGTGCTTAGGCAAAAGCCGTCAGTAGCATTGCCAGTGTTACACTGACCACATATTGTTTTGAAAAAAGTCAAAAGGATGAAAACATGGCGCAAAACGATCGAGGCGGCGACTACTGTCTTATTTTATCGGTAGATGGTGGCGGGATCAAAGGCCTGATTCCGGTGACGATTTTGGCGCATTTGGAAAAAGCGCTTGGCATCAAGCTCGATCGCCTTTTCGATATGGCGGCTGGCAGCTCTACCGGAGCGTTAGTGGTTCTGCAGCTAAACGCGCTGGCATTAAATGGTGCCGAAATTCAGAAAAATTTCATGGATCAGGCTTTGCTTAAAGGCATGTTTGACAAGCGCTTCTGGTCGTTTTTATCGCTGTTTTCCGGTTCGATATATTCGGGAGATTCCAAGCGTAAGACCTTAACTGCCATGCTTGGCGATAAGCGCTTCACCGATATTCAAAAACCAACCCTGATCACAGCCTATGATATCTCCAACAATACCTCGGTGGTGTTTAAAAGCACAGGTGGTAGCGATACCGTTGTCAACCCTACCGTGGTTGATATTGCCGATGCCTCAACGGCGGCGCCAACCTATTTTCCGCCGGTCAAAATTGGAGACAGCTGGATGATCGATGGCGGCATTGCGGCGAATAATCCGGATATGTGTGCCTTGTCTTATGCCTTGAAGCTCGGGTTTAGCCTTGAGAAAATAAAAATGTTGTCTTTGGGCACGGGGTTCTCGTGTATAAG
>JBMSHD010000106.1:0-6873 GCA_049416425.1 Francisellaceae bacterium
AAAAAAATTCCTAAATATCCTTATAGGGGTAGGATGGGGTTTATGAAGCGCTTACGGTAATCACTGAGCATAAGCTTCAATCCAGTATGAGTGGCAAAGGATGTTGTTATGATAATGCTGCCTGTGAAAGCTTCTTCGGTACCCTTAAAACAGAAGTATGTGACGATGAAAACTATCAGACAGCAGAGGCAGCCAAGAGCTCCCTATTCGAGTATATTGAAGGTTATTACAATCGATTGAGAAACATTCAACGATAAATTACATGACATCAGCGCAGTTCGAAGATACTATGAAAAATGACGAATCAAAGTGTCCCAAAAACGCAGGGTAGGTCAGAACTCGATTATGCCTATGGATGCGCATAAACAATATGAATACAATAATGGGAAGTTATTTTGAGCGCGTTCCTAATCAGCTGTCATGAAGCTAAAGGTAAGCGAAAATCAATCAAATTTTAAGAAAGCAGGCATGAGTTAAAGAAAAAATACAGTGTCAATTTCAAGGATGATAATAGGTTGCTGTGAAATGCAATCTAAGATGGTTGACAAAAATTATTAAATTTTGAGAAAGCATGGCTTGTTGAAGTGTAAGGATTTACAGTTTAGCAAGCTTTTCTCAGGAAAAATTTTATGTGATTTTATTAAATTATTCAGGCGTTCCAGATTTTCTTGTTCGCTAGATCTATCGGCTTCTTTATGCCATAGATGAAACACTTCAGTGGCGTATTTACCTGACTTACGTTTAACGCCGGTATTTAAGATACGAATAACAAGATCTGAATCTTCATAACCCCAGCCTTCAAAGCCTTCATCAAAGCCTTTTGTTTTGATGAGATCATCACGCCAAAAAGCAAGGTTACAAGTTTTGGCGCCTTGCCATTTCATTGGTTTTTTATAGCGGTGCTTTTGTATTTTGATGGTTAATAGTGGCAGTATTTTATTGCTATGTTTCTTTAGATAATGAGTTAACCAGTAGAGGTGACCTTTTTGCCATATGGCTAAATTTTTAGTTAATACTCTTTGAGTAAAAGAGTGATCGAGAATGATACGATGACCAACAACAAAGTATTGTTTCTGAGCTAAATAGCGATGATTGACGATAAAATCATGTCGTGGAATGCAGTCGCCATCTAGAAAAACAATATAGTTTCCTTTTGCTGCTTGTATACCCATGTTGCGTGCTCGTGCCGCTCGAAACCCTTTGTCTTCCTGCCATAAATGGGTTATTGGATAGCTGGCTTGGCGTTTAAATTTCTCAATCATTGCGCCTGTGTCTTCTTTTGAACCATCATCGGCGATTAAGACTTCAAAATTTTGATCGGTTTGATTATTGAGAGACATCAACACAAGCTTGAGTACTTCAGGCCAGTTATAGGTAGTCACAACAACGGAAATGAGACCTTGGTACATTTCAATTACCCTTTCTTTTTTTCTGCATGTGTCTCTCCCACAGTTTAATGTATTTAAAATAGGCTCCATATGAAGAAAGTTTAGCAATTAAATAACCTCTACTACCATCCAGAAAGCCGGCACGCATGATGAAACTTCTAAAAAAAGTCCAGTACTTGTGCATGATAGCACTAAAGAGGTTGGTTCGTTTGCCTTTCTCAAAGAGGAGTTGTGATGTTCCGTTACTATAGTCATTCATTTTTTGTAGTGAAAGCTTAATGTCATCTTGTGAATGATGCAGTAAAGTGCCGGAGAGTTTGGTTGCATTTTTTTTATTTACATCTAATCGGGCATGAACAATGTCCTGTGTCCAGTGGTGATGTGTTCGATCAAATAATCGTACAATCCAATCTCTTCCCCAATCACCGTGTTTCATGATTTTGCCGAGAAAAAAAGAGCGGCGGTGTATTTTATAGCAGGTGTTTTGGGGTGATTTCAGTGTGTTTTTTATGCTCTCTGCAAGCTCAGATGTCACCTCTTCATCGGCATCGAGCACCAGGCACCAGTCTGTGGTTAGTTGAGATATGCCGAAATATTTTTGTGGTCCATCTCCTGGCCAGCCCCGAATAATAACTTTAGCTCCTAAACCCTTAGCAATTTCAACGGTTTTATCCGTGCTGCCGGAATCGACGACGATAATCTCATCGGCCCAGATCACCGAATTGATGCAGCGGGCGATATTTTTTTCTTCGTCTTTAGTAATGATGACAACGCCAAGTGACATGGTTTGTTTTCTATTGGAGTTAGTGGGTGGATTATACCATATTATGATAAATAATAAATTGCCTGATAGAGTGAAATTAGTTATACTTTTGTATAACGAAAATTTTATGAGGTGTCTGTTATGTCAACCCTTTCTTTAAGACAGTCCGGCGGTGCCAATATCATCAGCATTCCGAAGAAAGTTTTGCGTATGCTCGATCTTCATACCGGAGACAAGCTGGATCTACAGATCAAAGATAATGCCATCATTTTGACGCCCGTCAATGAGGAGCCTACTTTAGAGCAGTTAATTGCACAGAGTCCTAAATCGAGCTTTAGTGCCTTGGAAGAAGACAGGCAATGGGAGGCGGATTGTCTGAAAGGAGGCGAGTTTTGAGCGTTTATGTCCCTGAGCAAGGACATATCATCTGGCTTGATTTCGATCCAAGCTCAGGAAGTGAGATTATGAAACGCCGTCCGGCTATTGTGATCACAAAGAAAATTTTTAATGCCCATACTGGATTTGCTTTTGTTGCACCGATTACAAGTACTGAGCGAGGTAATAAATTTGAGTTGAAACTGCCAAAGCAGTGCAAGACTCAAGGCAGTATTTTGCTCTATCAGTTAAAGTCTGTTGACTTTAAGGCCAGACAGGCAAAGAAGATAGAGCTCTGTCCTAAGGCGTCGTTAGAGCAAGTGCTGAGCATTGCGCGAGTGATATTGTCTTGATGGTTTAGAGTGCTTTTAGGAATGTGCACAAAATAACTTCCTTAAATTGAAATCAGCAAGGCTGTCACGAACAAGCTCGTGCGCTTTTTTTAAAAACTACCCCGTCCGCTCCGCGTTTTCCTGCCATTCGCAGAGCTCATGGCGCTTATCACTAGCCGTGCAAAACTGTTTGCACGACTCGAGACGCTCTTCGCCCCACTTCACTAATGAAGGGGAATTGTTTGCACGGCTCGAGACGTTCTTCGCCCCAATTCTCTAACGAAGGGGAATTTATTTCAGACACGTTTCTTGTCTTATCTTGTTTTTTAGCCACAAAAGCGTTTGTAAGCGGTGTATCTTGCTGATTGAATACGCTATGATGATGACTATGCTTGGATAGCCGATTTTAAATATGACATTTTCCGAACAATTAAAAGCCGCCACCATTGATAGCTTCATGGCTATCTTCACCGGGCGCAAGATGCTGGTGATGTTTCTTTTAGGTTTTTCATCCGGCTACCCGCTGATGTTGACGGTATCATCGTTGACCTTGTGGTTTTATCAAAGTGGCATTGAAATGAAAGATATCGGATTGTTGTCGCTTTTGGGAGTTCCATATACCTTCAAATATTTATGGGCGCCGCTTGTCGATCGTTTTGGTAGTCAATATTTTGGTCGGCGAAAAAGCTGGATTTTGAGCATGCAGCTTCTCATTATGATCAGCGTATTTGCCATGAGTTTGTTTACCCCCGATAAATCACCCTTTATTATCGCCATTATCGCCTTTGTCATCAGTTTGTTTTCAGCCACGCAAGATATTGCGTTCAATGCCTATCAAGCCGATGTCTTGGCAGAGGACGAGCGTGCTATTGGTAGTGCGGTTGGGGTGATGGGATATCGGGTGGCAATGCTGACAACCGGGGCTCTGCTTATAATTATCGTCCAAGAACTGGGCGGTGACTGGCAGCTTGGTCTAAAATGCATTATGCCGTTTTTACTGTTTGGCATTATCGGTGCATTGTTGGGAAAAGAAGGCAATGTGGTCTATATGCCAAAAACGCTGACAAATGCCGTGATAGAGCCTTTTAAGGAGTATTTCAGTCGCGGCTCATTCATCGCTGCCATAACGATTTTGTTAATTATTATATGCTATAAATTGGGTGATGCCATCGCCTTTTCACTGAATACGGCTTTTTTTGCCTCACTGGGCTTTGATAATATCACCATTGCCGTGTCTTACAAGACCAATGCGCTTGTCTTTAGCTTGATCGGCATCATCATCGGTGGCATGGCGGCAAAGGGTTTTGGGCTGTTTCGTACCTTCTTGCTGTTTAGCCTTTTGATGGCATTGGCAAATCTGATGTATCTGTGGTTGGCGCTGATGGGAAAAAATTATTATCTGATGGTGGCATCGGTGGCGGTGGAGTATTTTGTCGGTGCCTTGGGAACCTCGGTGTTGGTGGCGATGATTCTGAGCCTTGTCAACAAAAGCTTCTCAGCCACTCAATTTGCAATCTTCAGCTCAATTGACGCTTTAGGGCGGGTATTTATCGGACCCTTTGCCGGTTACATGCAACAATACTATGGTTGGGCCGCCTTGTTTTTTGTCAGCTTTTTAGTGGGGATAGCCGTCACCGGTTTTATCTGGTTGAATAAGCGACGCGTGATGACAATGGCGAATCTGCATGGTTGATTATTTATGATAGGGATGGCCTTGCAATATGCTCCAGGCGCGATAGATCTGCTCGGCAAAGATGATACGGACGATCGGATGCGGAAAGGTCATCTTCGAGAGTGATAGCTTATCATCGGCTCGCTGCTTCAGCGATTCGCCGATGCCATCAGGACCGCCGATTAAGATGGCGACATTGGGTTTATTCTGCTGCCAATCGGCGAGTTTTTGCGCTAAACCTTCGGTGCTGATGGGCTTAGATCTGACATCTAGAATCACCAGATGATCCGCTGGATGTAATTTGGCTTCCACCGCTTTGGCCTCGTCATGAAGCCATTTGTCAATGGAGCCTGATTTGCCGCGTTTGGCGATAGGCAGCTCAATGAGTTCCAACTGGATGCTCGAGCCTTTCAGGCGTTTTGCATAGTCGTTGAAGCCTTCATTTACCCATTTCGGCATCTTCTCGCCAAGAGCGATGAGTTTAATCTTCATGATTGACGGGTGAAACAGTAGGTTGATTCGTTGGATAATTCGGGATTGAAACCATAGCCGTCATAGTCAAAGCCTTGAAGTGCTTCTGGCGAGTCGATGTTATGCTCGAGAATAAATCGCACCATGCGTCCTCTGGCGCGTTTGGCCAAAAGGGCGATGATCTTGTATTTGCCATCACGATATTCTTTGAATTCTATATCACGCCATTGTCCTTTAATCGCTTTATGATCGATGGCGGCCGCATATTCTTTTGAAGCCAGATTGACGATGATCTTAGAGGAGTGTTTATCTAAAAGTTCATTGATTCTGGCAGTGAGTTTTTGTTTCCAGGAATGAGCTAAAACCTGGTTGTCGATCGTAAATTTTGTGCCCATCTCCAGGCGATAAGCCTGCATTAAATCGGCTGGACGCAAAAACCCATAAAGACCAGATAGCATCAACAGGTGATCATTGGCAAACTCAAATTGAGAAGGTGTGAGACTCTTGGCATCAAGTCCTTTATAAACATCACCGTTGAAGGCAAACAGCGCAGGCTTGCTGTTGGTGTGATCAAATTTCTGCGGCTTGAAATTGACATACATTTCAAAGACACCTTGCGCCAGTTTTGGGCTTATATGCATTAATTTTTCGAAGTCTTCGGGCTCAAGCCGTTTTAATTGATTGACAAGATCTGCTGTCTCATTTTGAAATTGAGGCGTCGTTGTGTTGATAGCAAAGGGTAAATCGTCGTTGAAATTCAGGCTTTTGGCCGGTGAGATAAGGCTGATCATGAAGGTTTATGACTTGATTTTTTTAAAAATTATATCATGTGAGTTTTGGCTCTGCACTTGTGTTTTGTGGCAAATGTTTGTACACTTGCACCGGTACATAAATACAAAAATGGAAAGACAATGATTCTAAAACAGATTCTTGAGCAGAAAAAAGCCGAAATTGAGAGACTTCAAGCGCTTGATATCAATAAATTAAGTCGTGATCGAGTCGATTTTCTGGCGGCGATTATCGAGGCAAAAAAGAACAAGGGAGCGATTATTGCCGAGCTTAAATCCAAATCGCCTTCAGAAGGGGTGATCGAGGGTAATTACAATCCGGTTGAAATCGCCAAAGCCTATGAAAAAGGAGGTGCTTGTGCGCTTTCAATTTTAACGGATGAACGCTTTTTTGCCGGTTCGTTTGAACATATTTCAGAAGTCAAAGCCGCCGTTTCGCTGCCGGTTTTATGTAAGGAGTTTATTATTGATGAAAAACAAATCTATCAGGCAGCCGCCAGTGGTGCCGATGCTTGCCTTTTGATTGTTCGCATTTTATCGGATCAACAGTTGAAGCACTTTATTCATACCTTAGAGCGATTAAACATGACGGCTTTGGTTGAAGTATTCGATGAGAATGAGATGGAGCGATCCCTGCAAGCCGGTGCGAAGCTAATCGGGGTTAATAATCGCAATCTTGACACCTTGGAAATGGATATGGGTAATATCGAGCGCTTATCGAAGCTGGTGCCAGAGGGCGTTGTGCTTTTGAGTCTATCAGGAGCTAAAACACCGAAGGATCTCTATCACTATGCCAGTCATTATGATGGCGTGCTGGCGGGAACGGCGCTGATGCGAGCCGATGATAAGGTTGAATTTTTACAGCAGGCCTTGAATTTGCTCTAGAGCGGATCATCTTGCCGTGGGTGGATGGCGGGCTCATCATCATAATTAAGGATGTGCCTGAAATAAATTCCTTTTTTCTTGCAAAGCATGACCAAGTGCAACAATTGTCATCATCGCTTGGCGATGATCCATGTGATTTATCGGGAGAGTGGCAAAGATCGTATGTGCTTAGGCAAAAGCCGTCAGTAGCATTGCCAAT
>JBMSHD010000107.1:0-6872 GCA_049416425.1 Francisellaceae bacterium
GTGAAAAAAGAGTATTTTGATGAACATTTAATCAATAATTTACCAACTTGGGTTATGACTATCATAGCGATTGATGTGCTGAATAACAAACAGCAAATATGGCGATGGATGAATTGTCCAGCATTTGTCGGTATAATCAATCCATATGTCAATCTGTGGATGACCGATCGTCTTTTATGATTATTCGCGTGTTGGTGCCAGGTCCTTTTCAGCAAGGCCTGGATTATATTTATGACCACCTCGATAACCCGCTGCATTGCCGCGTAGAGGTGCCATTAGGCAGGCGTCAGCTTATTGGTTTTGTCATTGCCGTTGAACTTGTCTCTGACCAGCCCTTGTCAAAATTACGACACATTATTCGCCGCATCGACGCATTTCCTGTTTTCTCGCATCCGCTGATAAAGCTTTTGAAATGGATGGCAAACTACTATCATGCCAGCTTTTATTCGCTGTTGAAGCTGGCCGTGCCGAAATTGCTCTTGCAGCATGTCGATTCAAAAGGCAGTCAGATCAACTATTACAGACTCAAAACAACAACCGGCTTGCCACCACGTATGGGCGTCAGACAGAAGCAGATTATTTCGCTTTTGACCCAACATGACGAGTTAAGCGATACGGCGCTGCGTGATCATGATATCACTCAAGCGGCACTCAAACGGCTCATTGAGCTTGACGTGGTCGAGTGTATCGCTAAATCGCGGGTACCCGAAATCTGCTTTGATAAAGCCGACAAGGCTTTAATGCTCAATAAACAGCAGCGCCATGCTGTCGATGAGATAAGCAGGCATGTCGGGCATTTCTATAGTTTTTTGCTGTTTGGCATCACCGGCAGCGGCAAAACAGAGGTTTATCTTCAGAGTATCGCGCCTTTGATCGAGGCAGGCAAACAGGTTTTAATCCTGGTGCCGGAGATAAATCTGACGCCGCAGACCTTATCTCGATTTGAGCGACGCTTTGATGTGCCTGTGATCGCTGTGCATTCAAAATTAAGTGATCAACAGCGGCTCGATTATTGGTGTTTTTGCAAAAACAATCTCGCCAAGATCATCATTTCAACCCGAAGTGGCTTGTTTCTCGATTTTGCTGATCTTGGTATGATCATCGTTGATGAGGAACATGATGCCTCATTCAAACAGCACAGCAATGTTTATTATCACGGGCGAGATGTTGCCATCTATAAAGCCTATGAGACTGATGTTCCGGTCGTTTTAGGCAGTGCTACTCCCTCAATTGAAAGCTATTATCATACCAGCACCGGAAAATATGCATTTTTGCAACTGGAGCATAAGGCAAAAGCGGGGGGATTATCGCCGATTCATATCATCGACATGAAAAACGAGAAGGTTGATTGTGGACTTTCTGAGACTTTAAAAGTCAAGATGGATGAGGTGCTGGCACGAAACGAGCAGGTACTTCTTTTTATCAATCGTCGTGGTTTTGCCCATGCTCTTTTTTGTGCAGATTGTGGTTGGTGCGCGCATTGTGATTCTTGCGATAAACCCTATACACTACACTTGAAACCTCAACATTTGGCCTGCCATTTCTGTGATAAAACCAGACAGGTCTTCTTGAGCTGTCCACACTGCCATTCTGCCAATCTTAAGGATTATGGGTTTGGAACCGAGAAAATTGAGCAGTATCTCGATGTCTTATATCCGAATTTTGCCATAGTGCGTCTGGATCGAGGCGCGGTTAGCCGCAAACATGCACTTCAGGCGAAACTGGATGATATCAAGCATAAACGCGCCCAGATTATTATCGGCACACAGATGGTGGCAAAGGGGCATGACTTTTCAGACGTTACCCTGGTGGGGATCATCAATGGCGACAGTGGCTTCTACAGCCAGGATTTTCACAGTGTTGAGCGCACGGCGCAATTGATCACACAGGTGGCGGGGCGTGCGGGGCGTGCCGAGAAGTCAGGAAATATTTATCTACAGAGTTATCAGCCTGAGAATCCAATCTTGCAGGATATCATTCAACAGGATTACCAGGCTTTCTTGGAGAAATTGCTGCTAAGAAGGCAGTTATTGAATTACCCGCCATTTCGTTATCAGGCTTATATCTATGCCGTTGGTTTTAAGCTTGATCACTGTATTGCAAGGCTTAGACAGATTCAGCTGGCATTAAAGGAAACTCAACTTGAGATCAATGGTCCGATGCCGGCAATTTTTCTTAAGCAAGCGGCTAAATATCGGGCGGTGTTGATGTTGAGCTCGATGACGAGAAAGGCGTTGCATCAGGCCATCTGTCTGCTTGATTTCCGTCAGGGTGACTACAAGGATGTGCGCTTGAGTCTTGATATCGATCCGATTGAAATTAAATGAATTACAGTCTGTTAAGACCGTTTAGCGCCGCCACGCGATAGGCTTCTGCCATGGTTGGATAGTTAAAGGTGGTGTTGACAAAATACATGAGGGTGTTGGCCTTGCCCTTTTGCGACATGATGGCCTGACCGATGTGAATGATCTCGGAGGCCTGATTACCAAAACAGTGAATGCCCAGAATTTTCAGGCTTTCACGATGAAAAATAATCTTGAGCATGCCGACGGTTTTGCCCGCAATCTGAGCCCTGGCCAGATCCTTAAAGAAAGAATGCCCGATCTCGTAGGGGATTTTCTCTTCGGTTAATTCCTGCTCGGTTTTGCCTACCGAACTTATCTCAGGCAAGGTATAGATGCCGGTGGGAATGTCTTTAATCAAATGCGTGTCGCATTTGCCATGGACGATATGAGTAGCGGCAAATCGTCCCTGATCGAAGGCGGCAGAGGCTAAAGAAGGATAGCCAACGACATCACCGACGGCATAGATATGGGGATGCTTCGGCGTCTGGTAATTCTCATTGACCTCAATCGAGCCGCGGGAATTGGTTTCAATGCTGATATTGTCGAGTCCCAGCCTGTCCGAGTTTCCCGTTCTGCCCTGGGCAAAAAGAAGATAGTCGGATTTGATGATCTTGTTCGATTTAAGCTTCAGAACAATCTCATGTTCATTGGCAATAATTGATTCGTAAGCCTCGTTGTGTCTGACTCGGATACCCTGTTCGCGGAAGTGATAACTCAAGGCATCGATGATTTCATTATCAAGAAAGCTCAGAAGCCGTTCGCGGTTGTTGATGAGATTGACGCGAATTTTTAAGCTGCGAAAAATGGAGGCATACTCACAGCCGATCACGCCGGCACCATAGATGGTGATCGATTTTGGATTATCTTTCAGCGCCAATACGCTGTCGCTGTCAAGAATTCGGGGGTGGGAGAAATCGATATCTGTCGGGTGATAAGGGCGTGAACCTGTGGCGATGACAAAATATTTGGCGCTGTAGGTTTCATTGTAGCTCTCATGAATGTTTTCATTATGAATGCTGATGGTATGCTCATCGATAAAACTGGCGTGACCGAAGAAGCAGTCAATGTCATTTCGATGATAGAATCCGGTTTTGAGATTGACTTGTTTATCGATGACGCCAGCGGCACTTTCCAGCATCTCAGGATAGCCATAGTCGTGGTATTTTTCATGAAAGGCGAAGTGTGAGACGGCGTGTCTTAAGGCCTTGCTGGGAATGGTGCCGTTGTGAGTGCAATTGCCGCCAATATGGCCATTTTCAACAATGGCAACGCGAAGGTCTTCTTTAGCGGCCTTAAGTGCGGCACCTTCACCGCCGGGGCCTGAGCCGACAACAATAACATCATAATCAAACTGCATGGGTATAGGGACATCTTTAACGATCTACTTTGCCCGAATTGTAGCATAGATTTATAGAGACGACCATTGGGCGTGAGCAAAGAGGGCGTCTTAATCACAAGCCTAGATTAGCAGCCCAGATGTGTTTTTGCTTTTTTGTGCGTCTTGTGCATAAGCAATGGCCTGATCCAGATCATCGATGATATCACCATAGTATTCACCACCGATGCTAAGACGAATGAGATTGGTAGGGATGTGAGCCAGAGTCCGTCCCTCTTCTCCCTGCTGTTGATGTGTTGAGATCGCAGGGATTGTGGCGACACTTTTGATGCGTCCAAGATCGGTGGCTCTGAAGATGAGGCTTAGTCGATCCAGCAGCTTCGCCGCCGTATCGTCATCTCCTTTTATGCTAAAGGAGACAAGATTACCATAGCGATGAAGTGGACGATGATCGTCGCTGTATTTTTGAGCGTCAACCAGCTGAAATAAGTCTTTGGCCAGAGCATGTTGAGGATGACTGGTGAGACCTGGATATAGGACTTTATCGATGGCAGGATGCGATTGAAGATATTGGGCGACTTTCATCGTTGAATGGGACAGTTGATCGACTCGAGCCCTTAAGGTGCGTAATTCCGTCAATATCTGAAAAGCCTGCATCGGCGATAAGCAAGCGCCGTTATCTCTTCCTGGTAGAAGTTTGAGATAGGTGGCAAAATCTTTTTTCACGGTATTATCGAGATAATGGGCGTTAAGATTTTCTCTGGCGATGACAACACCTCCGATTGACACGCCAGAGGCGGTGATGATTTTAGACAGAGAGTGAATAACGATATCCGCTCCCAGACTCAATGGTCTTATGAGGGCGGGGCTGGCCAGCGTTGCATCGACAACAAGCGGAATATGATATTTATGAGAAAGGCTTGCCAGTGCTTTGATATCACAAAGACTCAAGCTGGGATTGGAGGGAACTTCAATATAGATAAAGCGGGTGTTATCATCGATCTGGTTTTCCCACTGTTCGATGTCGCCATCGGCATCGACAAATCGAACCTGACGGTTTTTCTCATGTTGACGCACGCTAAACTGTTGAAAACTGCCGCCGTAAATCTGGCTGGATGAGATAAAATTGCCATCATGAGTATCGGCCAGAAGTGCATCTGCCACCATCATAATAGCGGCCATGCCGGAGGAGGTGACACAAGCGTTAGCATCAAAGGGGCATTGATAACTCTCAAGTAGGCTTAAGGTCTGTTCAAGATAATAAAGCGAGGGATTGTGAATGCGAGTATAGACCCAACCTGGAATTTCATAGGCAAGAGCGTGTTTTAACTCGTCACTGTCTCTAAAGGCCTGAGCCGGTGTCATATAGACCGGCTCGATGATGGAGCCTTGATTTTTAAGCGCTTCGTCCAGATCATAAATGCCATGAACGGCGATGGTGTCAAACGATTTTTGTTTGATAGCTATCCTTCTTTGCTGATGTTTTTGCTGTATCTGAGCGGCCTGCTTGATATAATCCATAGGTGATGTCTCCTTATGCAGATAAAGGTTTATATGGGAAGGTGGTAGGTAATTGTGGCGTAGAGCGCCGCTGTGCTGGCGACATCGAACTGATTGGCGCTGACAGCGCTTTCTGAGCCAATGTTGTGGCTGTTGCCAAACACATAGGAAAAGGCGCCGCCGACGTTGACGCCGTTATCAAAGGCATAAGCGATTTCAAAAGTCGCCTGTGGCAGAATTTCCCAGTTGTCATCATCCGTCGGGGTGTAATAACTTGAGGTGTCGACAAATTGACGAATATAGCTCATGCCTGCTTTGGCACTTACGATAAGACCATTGTTAAAATAATATTTTGCCGTCGCCAGCATCGGTGTTTGCCATTGATTTAAGCTGTAGTGGCTGCCATCGATATTGATCTCGCTGATCTTATAGCCATATGAATAGCCACTTTCAACGCCAAGACTGAGATGAGAGGAGATGGCAAAATCGTAACCGACGATAAGACCAAAAAGTCCGCCACCTTGATCAGTAGGGCTATCGCTGGCAAGATTCGATGTTTCAAATTGGGGGGCGGTGATGAGTCCAAGTTGCCCGCCAATTTCAAAGCCATTTTCTGCCTTGGCGCTATAGCCGCTTTGCGTGCCAGCCAGTATTGTTGTTATGAGCAGAACGAGTTTGGAGTATCTGTGGTGCATGATCCATCGCTTTTCTATTAATCCCTGGTGATTCATTCTACGTTATTTTTAGGGCATTTGCATGGGGTGCTATGATTTTTTATCTTAATTAATAACGTTCCAAATGCAGCTTGATATAGCGCTCAATGTTTTGAGGCAGCACCAGTCGCTGCGAGACATGGAGAGCGGAACGCGAGGTCGAGTAGACCCGGGTAGTCTTGCGCTGTAAACAGCAAGCGACGTGCCGTAGGCGCCAGAGCGAAGTCTGTGAAACAGCTTGTACCCAAGGCGTAGAGTAGAATCGGAGACAGTTGCCTGCTCGGAATGAACGCAGTGAATTTGTGAAGGTATGCTGGCGAGGCGGACGTCCCGGGCAAAATTTATGCCGCCGAGGATAGCCGATTCGATTTTGTATATGGATATACAAAATCTATTATGAGGCCCGAGGCACCCAGGCTTTTAAGATACAGACCAGCTCATCAAAGTGCCAGGAAATCTGTTTATAGACCCTTGCCAAAGAGGAGCGTAATTTGGCATGACAGATAGACAAATGCTCACTGGCTGAGATACCGATATCACAATAATAATGTTCTGACAGTCCTGCTTTTACTGCCCGCTTAGGATACATGCCTGCATAGATCAGCGCGTGATCGAGCACGATCTCCAGACGTTTGATATTCATGTCATTGACAGCGGATAAAAGCTCTTGGGCAAAGACAAACTCTTTAAGCTGATGGTTTTTGATGTTGCGTAGCAGAGCGTAGACGACAAATGATTGAAGATCCTGATCAAGAAAGATCCCTGCATTTTTTTCGCCTTCGGTGACCAGGTGATAGATGGCCGAAATTGCGGTTTTTTCCGTAATCAACTGCATTGGCTGCCTCTGTTTTCTATCCATTGCTATTCCAGAGTATAGTTAAAATTGTGATTTCAAGGAATATTTGAGATGGTGTGTCGATTTTTTTAAGGAACGCGCTCAAAATAACTTCCCATTATTGTATTCATATTGTTCATACG